>JANYKQ010000066.1 GCA_025358115.1 Methanomicrobiales archaeon
ACCCCCCGAATTACAAAATCGGCGCCGGCCTCCTCCTCCCGCTGATCAACCCGGTACAATGCTTCGCCGGCTTTTTTTGCCGTGAGAAATTCATCGGCAGGGACGGTGCGGGAAAGTGTTATTGAGTCGAGTAAGGGAAGGATGAGGGCGAGATCCGCTGCATGGCGCGGACCGCGATAGACCGGCACACCGGTATCCCGTTCAACCTTCTCAAACGAGGCGGTACACATACCGGAAACAATGACGAGATCATAGTTCCCCTTCTGGATCAGGGTATGGAGTTTGTGGGGGGTGAGAAAGGACGCAATCTCACCGGTCACCACCACATCGGCATCGAACCCGGCCACCGCTTTTTGTACCATCTCATATGTAGCAGCACCGGTAGGCAGCAGGATGCGCATAAGTTCCCTTAATACCAGAGAGATAAAAACACTATGATCAGATGCTGACCTGCGATTTGCACGTGCATACAAATCACTCCAAAGACGGTGAGAGCAGTGTCGAGGAGATCCTCAGGGCTGCCGAGGCAGCCGGTCTCGACGCGATCGCTATCACCGACCATGATTCCGTTGACGGTGCAAAGCTGGCCCTCCTGTGCGATACATCTGTCCTGGTGATTCCTGGTATCGAAGTCACGACAAAACAGGGCCACCTGCTGGTACTCGGGGTTACCGAGATCATCCCCTCCGGCCTTGACGTACTCGAAACAATTGCACTTGCCCGGAGACTGGGGGCGCTTCTCATCCTCCCGCATCCCTACCATGTCTGGAGGCACGGGGTTGCCCGCAGGAAAAAAGCCGGCATGAACGCGGTGGATGCCGTGGAATCCTTCAACAGCCGGTACATTGTCGGGTCAGCGAACCGGAAGGCGGCCCGGATCGCACAGAAGCTGGGCAAGCCCTGCGTTGCGGGAAGCGATGCCCACAATGCCCGGTTTGTCGGCTTTGGCAGGACGTACGTGGATGCAGAGAAGAATGTCCCTGCAATCCTTGACGCCATCCGGGCCGGTAACGTCACCTGCGGCGGAAAACAGACGCCGCTGCGCACCTATACCCACCAGTCACTCAACAACACATGGAGAAAGATCAAACGGTTCACACGGCGCATGCACCTCCGGTAAGGCTTGCGTTCCGGGTCTCGTACCTTGGGAACAGGTTCTACGGTTCGCAGATGCAGGCAGCCAGCCGCACCGTAGAAGGGGAGTTTGTCACCGCATGCCAGCGGCTCAGCCTCTTCGAGGACTGGCGAAAAGCCGGTTTTCTGTCCGCGGGGAGGACCGACCGGGGCGTGCATGCCCGCGGACAGGTGATTGCGTTCTCAACTCAAGCTCCGGATCGTGCCCGGACGGTCATCAATACCCAGCTTCCCCCCGATCTGTGGTGTACAGCGTATGCCGATGTGGCCCCGGAATTTCATCCCCGGTACGATGCAAAGTCCCGCACGTACCGGTACTATTTTTCGAAACGACCGGAAGCCCCCGGGGCAATGGACCGTGCAGCCCGGCAGTTCCTCGGCAGCCATAATTTTACGAACTTTGCCCGGGTCAAAGACAAGAACCCGTACCGGAACATTCTTGCAGCCCGCGTGGCAGAGGAAGACGGGTTTGTATTTCTCGAAGTACAGGCAGAAAGTTTCCTCTGGCACCAGGTGCGGTGCATGGCCTCGGCACTGCTCCGTGTCGGGGAGGGCGAAGCTGATGAGGGTTGCATTGCCCGGCTGCTGGAATCAGATGCGATCCGGCCCCTCCAGCCCGCACCTGCCGAGGGATTGATCCTCTGGGATACGGACTGCGGGCTCACATGGACCCCGGTGACTGCAGAGGGCCAGAGCGGGGCATTTATCGATCATCTTGTGCGCCACCACGCGCTTCTGGAAAAGGTTTGCAGCGTACTCAAGACGAGAAATCCCTGATCCATTTTATTTCGAAAATTTTACAAAAAAGGTTTTTCCTATCGTTTTATCATTCATTCAATGATCCGGGCACAGCCACTCGCAACTGCCGCTTTACTGACTGCATGGGCAACTGTCTTTACCACATCCCGGTCAAGCACCGCGGGAAGGATCCTGTCCCTGCGTGGACGTTTGACATACCCGGCAAGCGCATGGGCAGCTGCCACTTTCATCTCATCAGAGATCCGTGTTGCACAGACATCGAGTGCCCCGCGGAAGATTCCCGGAAAGGCGAGGGCATAATTGATCTGGTTGGGATAATCGCTGCGCCCGGTCCCGACGATCGCTGCCCCGGCTTCGAGGGCATCCTGGGGAAATATTTCCGGCATGGGGTGGGCAAGGGCAAAGATGACGGGGTCCTTGCTCATCGACCGGACCATTGCAGGCGTGATAATTCCCGGGACGGATACACCGATGCACACATCGGCATCGCGCATTGCATCCTCAAGTGTCCCGGTACGCCGGTGCTTGTTGGTCACTTCGGCGATGATGAATTTGTACTTGTTTGCGTACAGTCCCTCGCGGTGGCGGTGGATGATCCCCTTGCGATCGCAGACGATAATATCATTCACGCTGCTGCAGATATTGGGGTCATACCCGATGCACCGGAGCATCCGGGTGATGGCAAACCCGGCAGCCCCTGCCCCGATAACAACGATGTTGAGATCCTCGAATCTCTTTTTTGTCACCCGGCAGGCATTCAGGAGAGCTGCGAGCACGACAACGGCGGTCCCGTGCTGGTCGTCATGCATTACCGGAATACCGATTCCCTGCAGTGACTCTTCGAGTTCAAAACATTTCGGCGCAGCAATATCTTCAAGGGCAATGCCCCCAAAGACCGGGGCGATATTCTTTACATCGTCAGCAAATTCCGTGTGATAACTCTCAAAACAGATGGGAAAGGCATCGATATCGGCGAGTTGTTTGAACAGGAGGGCTTTTCCCTCCATTACGGGAATTGCTGCATACCCCCCGATGTTGCCCAGTGAAAGCACGCGCGAACCGTCACTGACAATCGCGATGGTATTTGCCTTGAGGGTATATTTGTACGCGAGATTCTTGTCCCGGTGGATCTCCCGGCAGACCTGCGCCACACCCGGGGTATAGGCAAGGGAGAGATCATGGCGGGTTGCTAAGGAAACCTTGGAATGGACTTCAATCTTCCCACGGAACTCTTCATGGAGTTCGAGCGATTCCCGATAGATGTCCTTCTTCTCCGTGCTCATGATCCCACCCGCCCGGTAATTCTATGATTGCGGGGGTATGGTATCAATCTTGTTGTTGAAAAAAAGTTTTTTCAGGATTTTTCAGATTTATTTGCCGAACTCGCCATCGATCCAGCCGGCAATTTCATCCCTTACCCTCCGGTACCCGTCAAGAATTGTCTCGTCACTGCCAGGTATCAGGTGAGGATCGGCAAAACCATGGTGAAGTGTCTTCTTTGCCCCGGGTACATAGGGACAGATCGCGTGGGCATTGTCGCAGAGCGTTACGGCAATATCGAACGATTCCCCCCGGAATTCATCAAGGGTTTTTGAACGGTGGTGCGAGATATCGATGCCGATCTCCTGCATCACGACTATTGCCGATCTGCTCACTTTTGTCTGCCGGGTGCCCGCAGAAAAAACCTCGTACCGGTCGCCGTATTTTGCCCGCATCAAGCCTTCTGCCATCTGGGACCGGGCGGCATTGGCCGTGCAGACAAAGATGACCCGCGTTTTTGTCGTCATTTTTTATCACAACAGGAAGACTTCTCTTCCTGAACCCCACAGCACGAACTCTCGTTCCCGCCACAGCTGCATTCCCCGCTGTCCATGTCCTTGCCCCTCAGGGCTGCACTGATCATTGCCCAGGCACACCCGACTCCGCTCTGGACCTCGATTGCCTGTACCGGGCAGTTCAGGGCGCAGGCACCGCACTCCATACAGGCTGCCGGGCGGACAAGTTCTGCAAGATCAGACCCTTCCGCAAATACGCCATGAGGACAGACCTGAGTGCAGCGTTTGCAGTTGATGCACCGATCCTTATGGTACCGGAGGGTGTTCTCCTGGTAGGAATCAAACATCAGAGCACCCCCATAAGGCGGCTTGCACCAAGCACAATTCCCATAATAATCCCGCAGACCGCCATAAAAACCATGACGGGTACATACCGGAAGATCTCATTCCTGACCCCTGTCCGTGAAGTGAACGTTGTTGAACCCGTGAAATTCAGGGCAAGATATGCCGTGACTGCCGGCATGATGAGAAGCGGAGTTATGGCTGCGATGAGCATGGCCCAGCCGGGCAATGCCGGGGCTGAAGCGAATACCGCAGCAAAAGGAAGTGCCACAACACCCCCGAGGAGGAGACCTTTTGTGGAGAAGTCATGGGTGGGGATGAAGGGCAGCAGCGCCGGGAAGAGAACGGTTCCGGCAACCACGGCAGAGACCGCTGCAAGTGCGGCAACCGGGCCGGCAAGGAACCAGAGTACGGCCGCAACAACGATTGCCGGCAGTGCAACGTGAACCAGCTCAACGGGAGCCAGGACAATCCGGTCACGGGCCGGAAACTCCACCCGGCGCATTCCGGGTGTCGCCTTTCCGGTCCGGATATATTCCGGCAGGTCTTTTGCACGGACCGGACCATATTCAACTTTAAAGCCGGACCGGCGCTGGACCTCATGGGCGGAAATACCCGGCGCTCCCAGTTGCGGGACGATAATCTTCCGGTGGGTGACCGTGCCGGCAAGCCCGGTTTTTTCGATCCGGCTGACCAGTTCACCGGTGCCAAACGTGCCTTTCCCGGCAGCGCACCAGACATTGATCCCTTTGGTATCCAGCACAAGGATGTACGCATCGAATCCCGCCAGTGCCAAACGCACCGCATCGAAGCTCAGCGTATAGTTCGCCGATGCAAAGACCGGGGATTCCGGAGACGGGTTGCCGAGCCTGTAGAGACCCGGCTCAACCCGGTGTCCCATGCGGTTCATACCCCAGCGGGCAAGGAAATGATCGAGCCGGTTGGAAAACGTGATGGTGCTGTCAGTCTGGCCGGTTTTTTCTGATTCTCTGGTTACCGTGTTGCCACAGCACCCGTTTGCAGCTGCTGCAGTGGAGCAGGAACAGGCTGATGGTTGAGATGCCGTCATAATTATCTGCACACCTCAGTGTTCCGTCTCGTGCATGAGCGGCCCGAGCACATCCTTTACCATGCCGCTCAGGTTCTCGACTTTCATGAGCGCAAGACAACAGATACTGCCATTCTTCTCCCAGCTGATCAGGGCGAGTTTGTCACCGGTCCTGATGCCGGCTTTTTCCCGGATATCTTTGGGAAGTACCATCTGCCCCCGTTCATCAACGCTCAATACTGCCTCTACCTTACACCCGGTAACCGGAGGACACCCGCAGGGTGAGCTCTCCACAGAACACATCGAATTTTCCATCTTTTTTTTGGCCATGTGAATTCCCGGAATAATGTAGATTCTTCTACATATTTATAATTTTCAGAAAAATCAGAAAAATCAAATTTTTTCTCTTTGCACGGAACACGGAAATTTTTGCCCCATAAACCCGGCTGAAAACTTCCTGCTCTTTTTATTACCCTGCCCGCCAACATCCCATCAGCGATATGGTGGCATTCGAATGTAACTGGTGCGGGAAATGCTGTGCGAGCTTTGGAGCGTTCATAAAAATTGAGCGCCAGCTCACCAGCCGCGATTATTACTGCCGGTACGGGATAAAGAACGAACTCTTCCTTGCCCATATTGAGGGAGACTATGCTGACAGCCAGGCTCCCGGTTCCCAAGAGGGGGAGAAGGAAAAAGGCTGCCCGTTCATACGGAAAAACCTGGAAGGACAGGGATTTGCCTGTGCGATCTACGCTACCCGCCCGCAAATCTGCAGGGAATTTCGCTGCTACCGGATGCTGATCTATAACCGCGATGGCCATGAATGCGGGAGAATTCTTGGACGCAGCGATCTTAAAACCGCGGACGAAACACTGGCACAGATCGGGAAAGAACAGATTGCATCGCTGCCCCACAATGATGAAAAACGCTGGGAACGATCAGTGATCGCCTGCCTGGCAGCACAGGGCTACCGCGGCGAAGTGGTTGAATAGAAAAGAAAAAAATTATTTTGCCGGGGTGACACTGGGTGCCACATTCGGCTTGCAGCCTTCGCCACGGAAGAGTGCCCATTCCTCGCAGGATGTTCCGTTCGCGAATTTGCACATGCCATACTGGCTTCCATCCGGGTTGTTCATGATAACGGACGTGGCCCCGACTTTGCCGCAGTTCACCGAGGCCGGGTTTGCCATCCCAACTGCTGCTGCGGGGGTTGTTGTCACGGGGGTGAAGGGTTTGCAGCCTTCGTTGCGGAAGAGCGCCCATTCGTCACAGGATGTGCCGTTGGTAAATGTGCACATGCCGTACTCGTTGCCCTGTGCATCCTTCTTAATGTCGGTGGTTCCGCCAATCTTGCCACAGTTAACGGATGCCGGATTCGCGAGGCCGGCCGTTGCCGGTGCGGTTGTGATTACTGCAGCTCCTGCCTTACAGCCATCGCCACGGAAGAGTGCCCATTCCTCGCAGGAAGTCCCGTTGGGGAATTTGCACATGCCGTACTGGCTGCCGTCCGGGTT
The DNA here is from genome assembly GCA_025358115.1 of Methanomicrobiales archaeon. Classification (GTDB taxonomy): domain Archaea; phylum Halobacteriota; class Methanomicrobia; order Methanomicrobiales; family Methanospirillaceae; genus Methanoregula. Next base: position 6,573 of record JANYKQ010000066.1, read on the forward strand.
ATTCACAATCTCCGATGTAGCCCCGACTTTGCCGCAGTTCACTGAGGCCGGGTTAGCCATGCCGGATTCCGCAGCCTTGGTCGGAGTTGTCGTGGGTGTCTGTGCAGGGGTTGCCTGCTGGGTACACCCGGTTGCTACAAGTCCGGCAACAATCAGGAGACCCATGATGATAAGGAGAATGTTTTTCGACTTCATGATTTACCGTCATAGATTAGTCCGGCAGTGGATAAAAAGATGATTTTTTTGTGAAAATTTCCCACCACTCCGGAATCTGGTGTGATGATCTATTTCTGCTTCATTGCCTGGACATACTTCTGCAACTCCGGAACCATGATGTCGGGATTCTTCAGGTTGCGCTCAACAATCTCCACAATCGCGCTGCCGACAATTATTCCGTCAGCCCCGGCACGGGCGCAGGTCTCTGCGTGTGCGGGTGTCGATATGCCAAAGCCGAGGGCGAGCGGAAGAGAGGTAAGCCTGCGGACCCGGTGCAGGAGATCGATTGCCCCCTCTGAAACCTGGTCACGTATCCCGGTGACGCCAAGCACTGCAACAAGGTACAGGTACCCGCGTGCCTGTGCAGCAATCTTTTTGATCCGTTCATCAGATGTTGTCTGGGTGACAAGGAAGATCGGGTCGATGTCGTACTGTGCTGCAACTGCACAGACCTCTCCTGATTCCTCGACCGGCATATCAGCGATAAGGATGCCGTCGACACCGGCTTCATGGGCATCACGATAGAATTTTTCGATACCGCGGCGATGGACGATGTTGTAATACGTGAGGAATACGATCGGCACATCAGATTCTTTACGGATCTCCCGGACGATCTCAAAAACCATGTCCGGGGTTGTTCCCGCTGCCAGTGCCCGTTCATCGGCTTTCTGGATAACAGGACCGTCTGCTACCGGGTCAGAGAATGGCACTCCCAGTTCGAGGATGTCCGTTCCTCCGGTAATCAGTGCCCGGGCGATCCGTACGCAGGTCGCTTTGTCCGGGTCCCCGGCAACGGTAAACCCGATGAAGGCCGGTTTTTTTAATGAGGCATCGGCAAATGCCCTGTCGATCCGTCCCATTAAAGGCACCCCTGCATCTTTGCCACCTCAGCCACATCCTTGTCGCCCCGTCCCGAGAGATTGATGATCACGATGTCATCCTTATCGAACCGGTCCGCGTTCTGTTTGACGTATGCCACAGCATGGGCAGACTCCAGTGCCGGGATGATCCCCTCGGTTTTTGACAGGAACCTGAAAGCGTCCAGCACTTCCGGATCATTGACCGCTGCATAGGTCACGCGGTGGGTATCCCTGAGCATTGCATGTTCGGGACCTACCCCCGGATAATCGAGTCCGGCCGAAATACTATGGGTGGGAAGAATCTGCCCGTGCTCATCCTGCAGGAGATACGAGAGCGTCCCGTGCAGGACACCGGTATCTCCGGCACAGAGCGTTGCGGAATGTTTTCCCGTTTCGATCCCTTCGCCACCGGCTTCAACCCCGATAAGTTCCACATTATCGCTCAGGAACGGGTGAAAGATGCCGATCGCATTCGACCCGCCCCCCACGCACGCCACAACCGCATCGGGAAGCCGGCCCTCTTTTCTCATAACCTGCTCCCGCGCCTCCCTGCCGATAACCGACTGGAAATTCCGCACCATGAGCGGGTACGGGTGCGGGCCGACGACTGAACCTATGAGGTAATAGGTGTCCCGAACATTTGCCACCCAGTCGCGAAGGGCTTCGTTGATCGCATCCTTGAGTGTACGCGTCCCGGATTTGACCGGGATCACTTTTGCTCCCATCAGTTCCATGCGGAAGACATTGAGGGCCTGTCGCTGCGTGTCCACCTCGCCCATGTAAACCTCAACCGGCATACCAAGCGCTGCACCAACGATCGCTGTCGCGACCCCGTGCTGCCCTGCCCCGGTCTCGGCGATAAGCCGGGTCTTACCCATCTTCTTTGCAAGCAGTGCCTGACCAAGTGTGTTGTTCAGTTTATGGGAACCGCCGTGTACGAGATCTTCGCGCTTGAGATAGATCTTACACCCGAGTTCCCGCGAGGCGTTCGGGCAGAAGGTAAGCGGGGTTTCGCGTCCCGCATATTCAGTCTGTAATGCTGCAAGATCGCGGGCGAATTGCGGGTCGGTCCTCACCTTTTCATACTCACCCTCAAGTTCGATAAGGGCACTCATCAGGGTCTCCGAAACGTACTGCCCACCGTATTCCCCGTATCTTCCTTTTGTTGTCATTTTACGCTCCTTCGTGCTGCCGCAATGAACGCGGCTATTTTGGTATGATCTTTTATTCCCGGTGCCGTCTCGATACCGGTTGCAACATCCACGGCATACGGGTGCACCTGTCGTATGGCATCAGCAACATTCTCCGGAGTGAGTCCCCCGGCGAGGATTATCGGTAATCCCGATCGCCGTACCGCGTTTCGGGCATGCGAGAGATCAAACTCTTTCCCGCTGCCATGGCTTTCATCCACGATGATTGCGTCACAATCATCGGGCAGCGGATCGTCTCTCCCTATGACCCGGATCACTTTCACAACCGGCCTTTCCCGGAACACGAACGGGTGCGAGATCTGGACTGCATCCGGGTTCAGGGCAAAGATAAGTTCAAGATCTCTGTACGATGCTGTATGGCTCACCGCAACGGTGGTGGTAAACGGTCCGACTGCATCAAAAATTTCGCGGGCCCGTTCGGGGGTCACTGATCGCTTTGACGCTGGAGAGAACACAACAACGCCAATTGCATCTGCGCCGCATGCTTCTGCATACCGGGCATCTTCCGGCCGGGTAATCCCGCAGCACTTTATGCGCATACGAACTCCCCGAGTTTCTTTTCAGGGCGCTCGTGCGCCATGATCGATGAACCGATCAGGAACGCATCGCAGTAGGGTTTCATCTCACGGATATCATCGGCTGAGCGCATACCACTTTCTGATACGATCGTTCTTCCTGCGGACCGGACACTCCCGGAAAGAAGCCGGGTAGTGGAACGGTCAATGGTGAGCGTTGCAAGATTGCGGTTGTTTATGCCGATCAGTTCTGCCCGGGTAGCAAGCGCAGTTTCTATCTCTTCTGCATTGTGCACTTCGACAAGCGGTTCAAGACCGTACTCCTGTGCGAGATCCACAAAGACCGGGAGGCGCTCTTTGAGCACCGCCGCAATCAGGAGAACCGCATCAGCCCCGAGTGCCTGCGTCTCGGGGATCTGTTTTTCATCGATGATGAAATCCTTCCTGAGGACCGGGATGCCGACTGCAGATTTCACCCGGGCAATATCCTGTCCCGATCCACCGAAGAAATACGGTTCGGTCAGAACCGAGAGTGCCACGCACCCGCTGCCCGCAAGTGCTCCCGCCATCATTGCCATGTCCACGTTGCGCCGGATGGTGCCATGGCTGGGTGATGCACACTTGATCTCGGCGATCACCGCGTTCCTGCCGTTCCTGTTCCGTATCGCATCGGCGAGGCTTACGTTAGCCTTTGTATTGTTCTCAGGAAACGTAGCCGGGAGCAGGGCAACCCGTTTTTCCGTGCGCCTGACGATCTCATCAAGGATCATGCTGCACCCCGTGTTGCATCCACCAGTGCGTCGAGCCGGGCAGAAGCATTCCCTGAATCTATGGAAACGGCAGCAAGCCGGATCCCTTCATGCAGATCCTCTGCCAGCCCGCCGACATAGATGGCTGCTCCGGCGTTCATGAGCACGATATCCCGGGCTGCACCCCGCTCGCCCTGGAGGATATCGCGGATGATACGGGCATTCTGCTGCGCATCCCCCCCCGCGAGATCTGCCGGCTGAGCAGGAGTGATTCCATAGGTATCGCACCGGATCGTAAACGTCCTGATTGCTCCGTTACTGAGCTCCGCGATCATAGTGTCCCCCGTAGTAGTGATCTCATCAAGGCCGGATCCATGGACCACCATAGCCCGGGAGAGCCCCAGTATCCTGAGCACATCCGCCAGGGTACCCGTAAGATCCGGACGGTAGACGCCAAGCACCTGTGCCTGTGCACCGGCAGGGTTCGCCAGCGGGCCGAGGATATTGAAGATCGTCCTGCACCCGATCTCCTGCCGGGCGGTCATGACATGTTTCATGGCCGGGTGGTAATTCGGGGCAAAGAAAAACGCGATACCCGCCTGTTCTACAACCCGTGCCTGTTTCTCAGGAGGGATGGTGATGGTGACCCCAAGTGCGGTAAGAACATCTGCTGAACCGCAGTTACTGCTCACACTCCGGTTACCATGCTTGACCACCGGGCAGCCCGCTCCTGCAGCAACAAATGCGGATGCTGTACTGATATTGAACGTATGTGCCCCATCACCTCCGGTACCGCAGGTGTCGACCAGCCGTCTTTTGGTTACCGGTGTTACCGTGATCGCATGATCCCGTATCACCCGGGCAAAGGCCGCGATCTCGGAAGCGGTCTCACCCTTCATCTGCAGTGCAAGGAGAAATGCACCGATCTGTGCCTGTGATGCTCTTCCCTCCATGATCGTTTTCATCACTTCCGCAGCTTCAGGAGCAGTAAGGTCCTGGCGTGCGGTAAGTTTTGTGAGGGTCTCTTTAAACATTATTGTGCCCCCCTTTGCCGTCAAGGAAATTCCGGATAATCCGGTCGCCTTCCTGCGACAGGACACTTTCCGGGTGAAACTGGACACCCTCTATCGGGTACCGGGTATGCCGGACTCCCATCACGTACTGGTCGTCAAGACTGGTGGCAGAAACCCGGAGATCCGCGGGCAGGGACTCTTTTTTTGCAACCAGCGAGTGATATCGCGTTGCCGTAAACGGTGCAGGGATCCCGGAAAAAATTCCCTCCCCGTCATGATTTATTGCTGAGGTCTTGCCATGCATCAGGTGATCTGCCCGGATGACTTCGCCGCCAAAAGCGGTGCAGATCGCCTGGTGCCCGAGACAGACGCCCAGCGTGGGAATGGTTCTGCTCATGGTCTCAAGCACTTCCAGGCAGACCCCGGAATCGCGGGGAGTTCCCGGCCCGGGCGAGAGAATGATCCGATCACACCCGCTTTTTTCGAGTTGTTCAAGCGGGGTGTCGCAGGTCATGACCACCGGGTCACCGCCGAGTTTTCCTACCTGCTGGTACAGGTTGAAGGTGAAACTGTCGTAACAGTCAATGATCAGGACCTTCATGACGATACCCCGGCCCGTTCTATCGCCCGCAGCATCGCCGATGCCTTGCTCTCGGTCTCTTTCCATTCATTCGCCGGTACCGAATCGGCAACAATCCCGGCCCCGACCTGAACGTATGCACGCCCGTTGCGGACAATAACGGTGCGGATCGCAATCGCGAATTCAAGATTCCGGTCAAACCCAATATACCCGACAGCTCCGGCATAGAGCCCGCGATTCTGAGTTTCTTCCTCACCTATGATCTGCATTGCCCGTATCTTTGGTGCACCCGATACCGTTCCTGCGGGAAAACAGGATTTGAAAGCATCGTAGCAATCCAGATTATCCCGGAGGATGCCGTTGACCGTGGAAACAATGTGCTGGACATGGGAAAATTTCTCCACTCCCATAAACTCTCCCACTTCAACAGAACCGAACCGGCACACCCGGCCAAGATCGTTTCTCGCGAGATCGACAAGCATCGTATGCTCTGCCCTTTCCTTGGGATCACTGAGAAGTTCTTCTGCAAGGTGTGCATCCTCACGGGCATCGCATCCCCGCGGGCGGGTGCCGGCGATTGGCACGGTAGTTACCCGCCGCTTCTCCACCCGCACGAGCATCTCGGGACTCGCCCCTATAACCTGCTCGTCCCCGAAATCGAGGTAATACATATACGGGCTCGGGTTGATCTCCCGGAGTGCTGCATAGATCGTGAACGGATCGTTTTTTACCGCACACTCCATCCTGCGCGAGATCACGGCCTGGAAGATGTCCCCCGCGACAATGTGCTCTTTTACCCGCTCAACGGAACGCTCGAATGTTTCCTGAGAGACAGACGGGACATACTTCGGTTTTTTTGCATTTGTCAGCTTCTGCGGTTCACTCGTTTTCTTACCCGATGCAAGGCCAGCAATATGATCGCCCAGCGCATGGATCTTCATAACGCTCTTTTCATATTCTTCCTTCAGGTTGGAATCATACGTGAGGAACGGACTCGAGAAGATGAAGAGTTTTCGTTCGGCGTGATCGAAGACTATGCAGTCCTTGGTGAGCATGAAACAGGCATCATGATCCCCATTAGCACCGCTTCCAGGATGTTGAGGGTTGCCATAGTTCCCTTCACGTACTTTTTCAAAAAGTGAGTACACGCAGTCATAGGCGAAGTACCCCACCATACCTCCGAAGAACCGGGGCGCCTTTACGTTTACATAACAGAACCGGGAAAGGATAGACTTGATCTTGTCAACGGGCGTCTCGCCCTCAGGCTCTTTTGCGATTGCGGTAAAGCGCTCATTGCCCCGGACATCCACGGTCTTTCCTATGGTGACCACAAATTCAGGATCGATCCCGATATAGGAGTAGCGGGCAATCTTCTCGCTTCCCTCCATTGATTCGAGCAGGAACCCGCACCCGTTCCGGGTACTTGTGTACACATCCAGCGGCGAGATATTCGGCAATGGCAGCTCGGCGCAGAGCGGGATTATCAGCGGTTTCGGCTGATCTTTTACTGCGGTCAGGTATTCATTCAGTCCAAGGTTCATGTCCAGTTCATCCGTTTTTATAGCCTTTTCCAGTCCACCGGCATCACAACTCCATCAGTTGCCCAAGGGCGTTTACGGACATTTCAGAAATATAATAAAACACCCGTAAACGGCTGTGAAGGGATGTGATGGAAATTTTGATTCGGCACTTCCCTGATCCCCGGCAACCGCGTAGATCAACGTCTACTTTGTACATATTTATACATTGTTGTAATTTATTGCGTATTGGTGTACTTTTTATTGCAATACCCAATAGGGAGCAAAGCCCCCGATACACCATACGGGACCCGCATTTTCCCACGCATTCCCTTCTGAAGACTTTGATCAGTAATATCCCGGCAATATCAGCAAAAGGGGCGCAGGGTCCGAAACACGTATGATGACTACAGTTCCCGGTTTTTTCTGCAGGATCTGTTCCGTGTTTTTTTTCCGGATGCTGTTCCAATAAATACAGACTGAAAAGAAGGGAACCTTTATTGTTATTCTCTCACTCAAGGTAAGCTACAGATGTTATAGGCAGGTGATAACCAGTGGACATTCGAAAAAAGACCGTTGTGATCCTGTGTGTCGCCATTACCTGCCTGATCCTTATCCTATTGGTGTTATCAGAAACAGTCGTACTGGATGGATTCTCCCGCGTCGAAGAACAGAGCGCGCAAAAAGATACCGACCGGGTTCTTATTGCACTCGGCAATGACATCAATACACTGGATGCAGTAGCACATGACTGGGCATCGCGGGATGATACGCGGATATTTTTGCTCACCTCGAGTTCTGCAACATCCTGGTCCCTGCTTGATCCGGATACATTTGAGCGGCTTCAGTTCAATTACATCCTTCTTACCAACGCGAATGGGACTGTGATCTCCGGAAAAGGATACGACCTCGACAGTCATTCGGAAAAACCAGTTCCCCCGGCCCTTGCAACTCTGCTCTCTTCTCATCAGCAGGTTCCCCTCGGGATAAAAAATGAATTTGGGACTATGGGGATCCTTCAGTTTCCGGAAGGTCCGCTGATGCTTACGGTACGCCCGGTTTTTTCTGATCCGGATAAAGGACGGATTATCGGCTATATCCTTTTGGGAAGATATATCGATGCAACTGAAGTATCGCGGCTCTCTTCAATGGCCCAGCTCCCCCTTGAATTGCAACCGTACAGCAAGACAGATCTCCCCGCTGACTACCAGGTTGCTAAAGCCAGGTTCCCCCGCTCAACGTCTCCGTTCGTCCAGCGCGAAGGAAAGGAAGCACTCACGATCAATGCCCCAACATACATCCTGCCACAGGGGAGCGTTATGCTCGGTACCTACTCCCTGATTCGCGACCTCACCGGTCAGCCGGTTCTGATCCTGAAGGTCAGCATTGTCCGGGATATCTACGAACAGGGAAAATCAACAACCTATTATTTTCTGGCACTCCTCATTATTGCCGGTCTTGTTTTTGGAATGGTAATACTGGTGCTCCTTGAAAAGACGGTACTCTCCAGGATCTTTAACCTGAGCAGTCGTTTGAGGGATATTGGGGAAAACCGGGATTTTTCCGCCCGCGTTAATCTTCATGGGGAAGACGAGATAGGATCCCTTGCAAGAAGTGTAAACGGGATGCTGGGAGAATTGCAAACATCCCAGGAACATCTTCAGGGCCGTTTAGTCCAGAGCGAAGAAAAATACCGGCTCTTTTTCAATAGTATCACCGATCCGGTAATCATTTACCGGTCTGATGTGCAGAATGCATGTACCACAATTATTGAGACAAACGATGCAGCCGGGAACCTTCTGGGGTATTCACGCGAGGAGTTCCTGTCAATGTCACCCGAAACGATTATGGCGATAAATGTGTGTGAGGAAAGAAATGAGCTGTTCCGCCTGGCCAATCCGGAGGAGTTCGTCCATTATGAATCATTTTACCGATCGAAGAACGGGAAGATGATTCCTGTAGAAATTAATGCCCGGATATTTGATGAGTTCGGGCAGAGGGCCGTCCTTACGATCGCACGGGATATCACGGATCGTAAGATGGCGGAGAAAGCCCTAATGCAGGCAAATAAAAAACTCAACCTGTTAAACGTCGTGACATTCAACGATATCCAGAATGGTCTCTTCTCCATCAGCGGGTATATCGGCCTGCAAAAGAGCCTGTCGAAGAATATGGAAAAGACTGAGTATCTCGAGAAAGAAGACGCGACCCTGAGAAGAATCTCCCATTCTCTTGACTTTGCCAAAAATTACCAGGATCTGGGAATGAAACCCCCGCGGTGGCATAATGTTTTTCAGACATTTGTGTTTGCTATCTCCCACCTGGATTTTTCCAGAATCGATCGCACGGTCAATCTTGATAACCTGGAAATTTTCACCGATCCCCTGCTCGAACGGGTCTTTTTCACGCTCGCAGACAATGTCATCACCCATGGAAAAACTGCAACACAGGTCACCCTCCGGTACCAGGAAAATGCAGAGGAGCTCATCCTTTTTTTCGAGGACAACGGTGCCGGCATACCGGATAACCTGAAAGAAAAAATATTTCACCGCGGGTTTAGTGCACAGAAAGGTATGGATCTCTTCCTCGCACGGGAGATTCTTGAAATTACCGGCATCGCAATCCGGGAAACGGGAATTTTTGGAAAGGGGGCCCGGTTTGAAATTATTGTGCCAAGAGGATCGTTCCGGTTCACAGAAAAGAAAGGGTAAGAGTTCGATCCCCCACAGCAGGATTATATAAAACATCCGGAATCCCTGTCCGCCAATGCGGTTTCAGGTAATGTGAGCAGTTTCTCCATCATGTAAAAGAGAATTTACTGCGGAAAAGGAAGAAATATTGAGATATAATCTTATTTTTCACGGATTGTAATGAATTTTAAATTTTTTACCAATAAAAAGATTTATTTAATAAAACATTCAGATAAATGTCATACCTCAATAATCTGTACGAAGGCAAATTTGACAGAATCCGGGAATATTTGAAGAGGAGATAGATTTGGATGGCAACAAATCAAACTTTAAGATCATTGCTGAAAAAATTTTTGGCGATGCTAATTATAGCGAGCATTGTACCTGTGGTTGCAGGATACGGATGGTTCTCTTCATCCACACCAGTAATTGAGTTCTCAAAGGCTGACGGGACGCATTCATTACTTGCAGCCAAATCGGATAATTCCGGTGGCAACTCGGATAATAGTAATTCCGGGGGCGGGAACTCCGGAGGAAACTCGGACAATAGCAACTCCGGAGGTAATTCCGGTAACAGTAATTCCGGGGGAAACTCCGACAATAGCAACTCCGGAGGTAATTCCGGTAACAGTAACTCCGGGGGAAACTCCGACAATAGCGACTCCGGAGGAAACGGGAATGGCAATGGTAACTCCGGTAACAGCAACTCCGGAGGAAACGGGAATGGCAATGGTAACTCTGGTAACAGCAACTCCGGAGGAAACGGGAATGGCAATGGTAACTCCGGTAACAGCAACTCCGGGGGGACAGTCGCATCTCCAGATACAAATGCCAATGAAGCGCCCGGCATTTCTGTCAGTACCGGCGGCACTCAGGTAAATACCCGGGGAGATGCCAAGGGGATAGCGATCGATATGCAGAGGGCAAAAGATGCTGGTGAAACAATTTCTGTTGAAGGATCAACCATCACTTTTTCCAAAGGGCCGATGAATATCGGAGTTATCACGGTAGAAAAACCCACAGAAACTAATGGTGTGATCACAGCAGATATCAGGTCAATTTCCATGGAGCATCAACCTCTGACTGCTGAGTTTAAAGAGACCGGGGTTGTATCAGCCTCGTTTAAAGCAGACCTGATGAACCTTCCCCCTTCCGATGCAACGATCACCGCCGCTATATCAGAAAAACCCGGCCCGCTGGCACAAGTGGCATTTGATAGGGCGGTAACGAATGAGGGATACCAGATTGATGCTGTTGCCTACACTATGGAGGTAATAAAAAACAACTTTGATGACGGGAGAGATATCGGCCCGGCCATCGTAACGATGAGTGCCCCCCCTTCATGGGTTGTTGATCACGGCGGAGCTGGCGGAATAAAGATAGCACGTTTCGCTGACGATGGAACGTCCCAGCTGCTCGAAACCCGGTTTGTGGGACTCGACAGTTCGCAAAACCAGGTATTTGAGGGAAGATCCCCCGGAGGTTTGTCGATTTTTGCCCTTATATCGGTAAAAGTACAACCCGAAGTGATTCCACAGCAGTCGCAACCAAAATCCGGATCATCCGGGCCGGTGCCATTCAGTGGTGTGGTAAATACCCTGCGCCTGGCAACACCACTTGTTCTTCTGGGGATCATCTTACTGGTCAGGAAAAGATAACTTTTTCCTGTACCAATTTGCTGTTATTTTTCTCATCCAGAATTTTTTTCCGTTGATAAGAACGAGTCCGGGGGCAGTCTCAATGGACTTTGACCCCTCTTTCTTTGAGCTCAGCCGTCTTTTTCTCGGAGCATTCCTCGCACCGGAACTCCGGTTCATGATCGTGCGTCCTGTCATAATCGCCTGATCTGACAAGCCGGTAACCGCGGGCAATCCTGCCGCAGTCCACACAGGTGATATTCTCCTTAACTTCCCATTGCGCAGCAAGACTCTGGGAGGTGAAGATGAACTGGTCCACCCAGAAGAAGATCAAACCGCCGATAAGGTTTGCGACAATGGCAGCAACCCACTGCCCCATGGACGCGAGAAGGATTCCGACAACCGCGAGTAAGGGAGTGCTCGCCTGCCACCTGAGCAGGTAAAGCCCGTACCGTTTATAGTTGACCTGCATACCGTTTGAATCGTGTGCCCGGATAATAGGTGTTGCGATAGTATCCGAACCAGAGCGGACTCTTTATAGCGCAATGATCAATCATGTACAGCATCATGGAGACCGTCAAATGAGGCTCTGTCAGGATCAATCCTTAAGCTCGGTCTTTGTATCACGGATGATCGGGATCATCTGTTTCCTGATGGTTGTCGTTCTGGCAAACATCCTCACCTACTATATACCCGGTACGATCTACCATGCCGGCGTAGTGTTCCTGAATGAGAATTTCTGGCTGTTGCTGCTCATTTCGATCATCCTTCTGGTTGGGGAAATCTTCTTTACCTTCCCGTTTCCGCTCAATCTTCCTGCACCGATCATAAAGGCTATCGGTAGTGTTTTTGTCATCGCGTTCATGCTCCACGTCTTCCAGTGGGTGGACTCGGTTGCTTTCACCAACCTCTACTCGTTCGTCTGGCTCCTGTCATTTGTCATTGTCCCGATTGTCTTCATCATTGTGCTTGTCAGCGGCTACTTTGAGATTATGCGTAAGCTCTGCTGGGAACAACCGCCGGAAAAAGAGGGAGAGTGCCAGGTTGTGCACGAGATCAAAAAAATCTCTCTGGAAGACCCGGTCCCGGATGTAAAATCCTGGGAAGAGATTGGCGCAGAGTTCCGGCTGATGATGTACGATATCATGCACCGGTTCCGGCATGAAGTCCGGAAAAAGTGATAACGTTCTCACCAGTCCGGGTTTTCCCGGCGGAATTTCTTCTCTTTTTCCTCGAGTTCTTCAATGCTCAGGTGTGCCGGCATGCACAGGCAGCGGTGTTCGGTAAATACACCACCCTTGAATGATCCCTGTCGCTCCCCGGAATTGCAGGCCCCGTAGCTGTTCGCGTCACAGTCATGATAGACCTGCGGGAGTGCATCTTTTAAGGCACAGTCTTTTGCCTCTTTCCATGATTCTGCCATGAAATTTAGTATTAGCCAAACCCAGAGATGAGGTTTGCCCCAGATACATGTTCTCCATTATGAACGTTTAATTGCCCGCCTAAAAACAGGAATGAAAAAGGCCGGTGTTCCGGAACCGGAAAGCAGGATAACTATCACGGGATGATCTCGCACCCGTTGAACTTCTCATGATCAAAAGCGTCAGGAGCAAGAGTGCCATTCTCAATTAAAGCCCGGACGCGGGGCATCGCACCTGTGAGCGCAGTGTAGAGACATTCCACCGTTCCGCAGACGGTTTTTCGCTCCGCCATCTTCCAGGGTTTTGTGATATTGGAGTACAGGCATCGTCCACCGCAGAAATCATAGATCCCGCACCCCGTACACTCACCTCCGACAAATATCCCGTCAAGCTGCCGGGGATCTGCGGTCCGGATATGTCCCACATAGTACTCCTTCATACCTATCATCACCGGGCAGGGTGCGATATGCCCGTCTGTCATGATACTGTAGTTCGCATGCCCGGATCCACACCGGAGCTGGCTCTTCTTGCCCAGCAGCAAATCTTCCATGGGATCAAGGAACGGGTACCATTTCATCACTTCTCCGTCCGATGCCATATGGTCGATCCAGTCTGCAACCAGTGCCCGGATGCCGGGGTTGTAGCTCGTTTTTGTCCAGTCCGCAAACTCACGCCGCGAAAAATCGCCGGCAAAATTTGCATCCAGCTGCCAGTGGATTGAGGAGAAGGAATTGTCCGGGTTATAGGAGAGCCAGTGCACGGCTTCTGAAATATCGGTCCTCTCGGTGACTGCCATCCGTGCGATGAGCTCGCCCTTGTATCCCCTTTCCCGGATTAGCCTGACATTCTCCATCACGTTCCGGTACACACCCGCTCCCCGGTTAAAGTCTGTCAGTGCCTCCCCGCCGTCGAGTGAGACAAGGATGGTGGAGAACCGGTTCACAATCTCCGGTTCGAGTCGGTCAAGCAGTACGCCATTGGTCTGGATCATGAACCGCTGTGCCGGCGATTCACGGACAATCTGATCGATCAGATCCGCACGCATAAGCGGTTCCCCTCCATAAAAAGTAAGTGTTGATTCGGGATCCTTTTGCAGGAACGTATAGAGCAGGTCGAGATCGAAATCCAGATCGCGGGGAAGATCAGGATCAATTGCAATCCGGGGTGCAGTTTCATCATCGCTCTCTTCCAGTACGTCAAATGCTTTTGCCCTGCAGTACCTGCAGCAGAGGTTACATTCGTCGGTGAGGATGAGGTGGAAGTACATGCGATGCTCATTATTATGGGTGCTTGCAGACGATAAATTTAAGGCCTCTTGCAAAGTCATCCCCCCAACTCTAATCTTTTATTTTCAGAGGACCAACTGCTTCTAGAGGATGTGCATATGGTACCACCTGATCCATCTCAGTCATTTACCTGGAATGCCGCAGACTATTCCAAGAGTTCCCCTGCCCAGCAACAATGGGCGCAGGAACTCCTGGAAAAACTCAGGCTTTCCGGAAGTGAGCAGGTACTTGACATCGGCTGCGGGGATGGGAGGGTGACTGCTGCAATCGCAGCGTGCGTACCGGCAGGCTCGGTTACCGGAATCGACAGTTCCGCTGAAATGATCCGGTTTGCACAGGAACATTATCCCCGGAGCACTCACAAAAATCTCACCTTTGTCCATATGGATGCCTGCCGGCTTGAGCTTTTTAACAAGTTCGATGTAGTATTCTCGAATGCTGCTCTCCACTGGATTCCCGATCACAAACCCGTGCTTGCAGGGATTGCCCGCAGCCTGCGCCCCGGGGGAAGGATACTTGTCCAGATGGGGGGAAGAGGGAATGCCGCACAGGTATTCGAAGCACTCACCGTCCTGCTCGAAAATCCCCGCTGGGCCGGGTATTTTGATGGGTTCTCATTTACCTTCGGCTTTTTTGGGCCGGAAGAGTACCGGCAATGGATGGCAGATGCGGGACTTGAGCCGGTCCGGGCGGATCTGATCCCAAAGGATATGGTTTACCCGGACCGTGAGGCATTTGCCGCCTGGATTCGCACCACCTGGCTGCCGTGGATGGCGCGGCTGCCGGAACGTGAACAACCGGTATTCATCAGGGATTTTATTGATAAGTATCTCTCAGCGAACCCGGCTGATACGGACGGAATGATCCATATCGGGATGGTGCGGCTGGAAGCAGAAGCGATAAAACGGGTATGAGCCAACCTTATTTTTTTTTAGCAATCTATAAACCATCCCTCTTTATAATTCACTCTCATGGCAACGGGATCGTTTTTTTCTCCGGAAGTCGAAACACTGGAACGCAGCGATCTCGATACTCTTATTGATGAACGGATTCGCTACACCATCAGGTATGCCGCTGAACACTCCCCCTTCTACCGGCACTGGTTTAACGAGAACCATATCAATCCCACAGAGATCCAGGGACATGAGGATCTGCTGAACCTGCCGGTAATCTCCGGAAAGACCATACGGGAACACCAGCCACCCGTCACACCGGAATTTGAGTTCCTTTCCACCGACTGGAACAATGTGTTTTCCATCCAGGAGACGAGCGGCACGAGCGGTACCCCGAAAGGATTCTTCCTGACATGGGATGACTGGAAACGGTACGCGGAGAAGTATGCGAGAAGTTTTGTCTCGCAGGGTTTTTCGGAAAAGGATCGGATCGTAGTCTGCGCCTCGTACGGTATGAATGTGGGGGCAAATACCATGACGATCGCTGCACAAAAGATTGGCATGGGAATCATTCCCATAGGTAAATGCACGTTCGAAGCCCGTATCCTGAAGAATTACAAACCCACCGCGATCGTGGGAAGTGTTTTCAAACTGCTCCGGCTCGCACGACGTCTTTCTGCCGGGGGGATGAAACCATCTGACACAGCGATCGACAAGCTTGTTGCAGGAGGCGAGAGTTTTGCCGACGAATCCCGTGCCTACCTGTCAGAATTGTGGGGGGTACCGGTCTACAATACCTATGGCAGTACAGAAGGGACAATGTGCGGTGAATGCACAGAGCGTTCCGGGCTTCATGTTCCCGAGGATCTCGTCCACCTCGATGTATATGATCCTCATTTGCAATCGTTTGTAAAAGACGGGGAGTGCGGGAGGGGAGTGCTCACCACGCTGCTGCCGGTGGGGGGAAAGAGCGGGATGCTGCTGATCAATTATGATACTGAGGATACGACCGTTGTCCTCTCCCGTGATCGCTGCAAATGTGGGAGAACCCATATGCGGATTATCAATCCCCTGCGTGAAGCTGAAACAGTCTGGGCATTCGGGAACCCGTTTAACCGGACCGATATAGAAGCAGCAGTATTCCAGGCTGACAGTATGGCATATATTACCGGTGAATACGAGGCAGGTTTACATGATGGGGACCGGCCGGAAGAAGCGGTTTTGCGGGTGAACCTGGAGTGCTATGATCCGGATCACTGTGATCGAACGCTTGTGGAAGACCGGTTTGTATCGCGTTTCCTCAAGTACAAATCATTGATTGCGGAGCATTACCACGAGGGTTCATTCCGGATCGCACTCAATTTTACCGGACCGCGTGGTCTCGATTTCTATACTATGAAGGGTCGGCCGAAACGGCTGGTTGATCGCAGGGTGCATTGATAAAGGAGGATTGTATGATACAAAACAAGGGAGGATTACACAGTAATGAGCATGCGTTGACCGGGCTTGAGATCGTCATAATCCTGGTCTTTGCAGTACTGATCATCGGGTACCTGGGATACGGGGAATTATCCCATGGGAAAACACCACCGGTGGGTTCGCAGCAGAAACCAAAGCAGGGGATGATTGCCAATGATGTGGTGGCAACGACCGATCTTCTCTCGGATCCCGGGGGCATATTCGGGTATCCTGCGGTTGATGGAACAGTAGCAGGTATTCCGGTCTATTTCAAGACACAGAACCCGGCGATGCTGGGGGCATTTGAGCTGACAATTCAGCCGTTCATGATGAACTCGGGGAATATCGATATGGGTCATGCCTCGGTGCTCTGGGTGAGCGGGACCGACCAGGAAAAACTCTCCCTTGTGCAGACACCTCAACTGATCTGTCCGAACTGGACGATCACAAATAAGGGAAATAATGTTCCACTGAAAGGTTCCGATCAGGACCTGTTCCTTGAAACCGATGAACAGTTCACCCTCCTTGTCTGTCCTGCGGGGCATGCTGCTCCCTACCAGCAGTTCACCCTGACTATTGCGCCGGAGAACGGGCAGATTCTGCCCCTGACCCGGACGGTCCCGCCCGGAATTACCCCGGTGACAAATCTTGGATAATCTCGAAAATGTTCAGGTGTATCTGTTGCAGGAGCACCGAAAAACTCCGGGTTGAACTACCAGACGGGAAGAATAAGAGAAAGATCAAAATACGGGTAAGGAGTGTTTGAGTATTCACGACAGGCGCATACCATGCGATGAAGATGCATTTACCGGTCTTGAGCTGATCGTTGTCATAGCAGTATTCATGGGGGGAGCACTAATCCTGCTCGTATTCATGAGTGGCGGGGAGACCGCCGGAGGGCCCAGGACATTTCCCGAAGGAACGGTGGCAGAGAGCGCTTATGCCTCCGGGGATAATCTCCAGCCGGTGGGAAGTATGTATGGATTTTCGGCAGTGAGCAGAAAGCTGGGCAATACCGATGTGAGATTTGAGCACCCGGATCCCGGGAAACTCGGGGCTGTGCGGATGGCGGTATCACTCTTCATGGGAAGTACCGGGGCTATCGATATGGATCGCGTCGATGTGATCTGGACCTCCCGCGGATCGGATGAACAGATCCGGCAAACCCTCTCCCGGCCCCTTATCTGCCCGAACTGGACCATCGCCGGGAAATATAATATGCTTCCTGGTCGTACTGCGGATTCAGACAACTGGCTGGAACCCGGAGAACAGTTTGAAGTCCTGGTATGTCCCTCAACCAGTGTGCAGCCATATGGAGTTTTCACTCTCATCGTTCACCCGGATGGTTCTGCAATGCCGCTCAGGCTCACCCGCACCGTCCCCGCCGGGATACGCCCGGTCATGGACCTTAAGTAACCCTGCCGCACCCTGCCGTCGGATACCCCCGGTACACCCCCTTGGACTGCGCTTCAGTGTACGGCATTTGTCACCTCGAAGATCCGAATTCTGCTCTTTATTGCCGCGAATTGACCAAAAAGACCTCGTTTTAAGGCTTATTTAAACGGGATGAATAGTGCGCCTCAATGCCAAAAATACGCGCAAATATATGGCAAAAATCCATACTTCGACGGGCTCCGACGGAAACCTTTTATATTATCAGGCGTCACCTTTCATTATCAAAACCCAATTGTGGTTTTGAGGTGTTTTAAATGGGAACCAAAATTGGAAAGGAAAAAATCGTGCGTGAACCGGGTTACCTGTA
>JANYKQ010000069.1 GCA_025358115.1 Methanomicrobiales archaeon
TCGCCGCCCTGGCAATCCTGTTCATCGCCCCGGTGGTTTGGGCATGCACCCCGCTGGTGTACGGGAACGGGGGGATCCTGCCGGTGGCCGGACCGCAGCTGGACCGGGGAGGTTCCGGCATGGGAGGCGGATTTAATGGGATCGGGAACAGTGTTTCATCGCTCGCGGAGTACCTGGTCTCCCACCGGACAACCGAAACCTGGCTTGTTGGTGTACCTTCCGCAAACAGCGAAGGGGCAGGTCTCATCATCAGCACCGGCGACCCCGTCATGTCAATGGGCGGTTTCTCGGGAAGCGACCAGATCCTTACCGTGGATTCCTTAAAGGATCTCATCGATGCCGGCAGGATCCGGTACTTCCTCGGGTCCGCCTCCGGCGGCGGGGGAGGACCGGGCTCCGGAAACTCCGGGCTCTTTACCTGGATTAGCGAGAACTGCGCAGCAGTGCCGGCAGCCGACTGGGGTGGCAGTACTACTACCATTGAGGACCGTGCATCCGGCCTGGAAAACGGGACTGCAGCAGCATCCCGGGGATTCGGCAATCCATCGGGCAGTAACACCGGTCCCGGAGGTCAGAATACCCTGTATGACTGCGCCGGGTATCGCAGGCAGACCGGTGCATGACCCCCGACTTTTCCCGTCCGGTATCGGCCCGGTACCAGGTCCTGGATTGGATTCGCCACGAGAAGATGGTCGGGTTCTTCTTAATCGGGATTATTGCCTCCCTGATCGATATCGGCCTGTTGTATGTTTTTTGTACATACCTCAGCCTCTGGTACCTTCTGGCGGCCACCGTGTCATACTGTTGCGGAATCGTGGCCAGTTATCTCCTGAACAAATACCTTAATTTCCAAGATACGGATCGGCACTATCTCGCACAATTCTCAACGTTTGCTGCTATTGCTTTCAGCTGTCTCCTAGTCAACCTCAGTGTGATCTGGCTGGCTGTTGAGATCCTCTCCCTCAATTACCTGGCGGGAAAGATCATCGCTACTCTCTGTGCTTTTTTCTGGAATTATCACGGGCAGAAACATTACACGTTCCGGGACGGGAAATGAGATGACGTTTCCTGAACACCCGGAGGATGACCGGCATCGTGCACCGGCAGATGCTCTCTCTATCAGGGAAGGAGTTATCATGCAACGAGTACGAGCGATCCTGGGTCAGATCGAAAAGGACCGGATTCGCGAAGAACAGTACCTGGAGTCGGTTATCGGAAAATTGCGGCTGTTGAACGGTATCTGAAAAAAAAGTGCCTGAATAAAAAAGAGTTGAGCCGGTTTTTGTCAAAGCCGTTCTTTTAGATCTTCACAACATTGATGTTCACGCTGTAGGCCGTCTCATTGCCGGTCACCGGCTCCCATGAACGACCGTATATTGCGGAGAATTTCTGGAGGCCGGTATCCTTTGTGGTGATGATCCAGGTACGGGTCCCGCCCACGCCGACCATACCCTGCGGCTCATCATTCATGCGGTAGTCCGATGACTGGAGTTCAAGTCCCGGGGAGAGGGTTGCATTCCACTGGTACCCGGTGGTGGGATTTTCTTTGAGCTGGACTGCAAACCGTGTGCTTTGTGCTATCGTTCCGGTTGTGCCGTTATCTGCTTCGGTGAAGGTTACCATCTTTTTTCCTCCTGCTGCCAAAGTTGTTGTCGCGTCCGTGGGTGCAGGTGTTGCGACCGATACCTGGGCTGGTGTCACGGATGTAGCTGCCGGCTGGGTGCATCCGCTGATGAGCAGCACCAGTGAGAGCATAATTCCGAGTCCGATGATCAGGGGCACGATACGCCCGGAATGACGTGGTGATGATGTCATAATCACTCATGGTTACCGGATGGGTTTATACATACCTTTGACTACGAAAAATATGGCAGTGATGGGCAGACGACCCACTTCTGGCTGTCCTGCCACAAGTGAGATCGGATGAAAAAAAGTATTTTTATCAGATTATTTCCTCTTTGCCGCTGCCGCTTTCCTGACCGGCTTCTTAGCAGGGACCTTTCCGGCCGTTGCTTTCTTCGCCGTCCCCCGCTCAACTCCTTTCGTCTCGCACGGGATGCACTTCTCCAGCTTATCGTCAATGATCCGGTACGCGTTGGCCAGGACCGACGAGTTCGAGATCATACCTGACAGCAAAATCACTTCGAGCACTTCCTCGCGGGTGGCCCCCATCTTGATGGCCGCCTGCATATGGTACCCGGTACAGTGCGGGCACTTGAGGGCCGCACCCACCGCCATGCTGATCAGTTCCACATACTTGGGGTCGAGCGGGCTGGTCTGGGCGACCGTTCCCTTGTAGAGCAGGTGGGAGATGAGCACTTCGGGCCGCTCGCCCATCCGCCGGAAGACCAGCGGAACTTTGCCGTATTCAACCTCGATCGCTTTCAGCCACTCTTCGGCAGTCACATCGGCGCCCTGGGCCACGATCTGGGCGAGTTTGTCCTCGAACTGATCTTTTGTGGATTGAGCTGATACTTTTTTTGCCATCATTTCACCGTTTTATATCGCCGTATTTGTCTCTGAGAAGGGCAGGACTTTGACAAGGATATAGTCCCGCATCCGCGAGGGTTCAATCACTGCCACGTCCCCGAGGGTTATCCCGTCCTCTATCTCCATTGCCCGGAGGGCCGGGGCAAACGTATCATAGGGAAGCTTCACCCGGAGCCCAGCCAGCTGGACCGTGAGGGGGGTGGGAGATGTCACCTCGAGGATTGCCGGCACCCGCTCCCGGATCAG
>JANYKQ010000075.1 GCA_025358115.1 Methanomicrobiales archaeon
ACGAACAGAAACGCCTTCTGGACAAGCAGCGGTTCGAGCATGTAGTCATGCCGGCAAAGATCCGCCTCATGCCCGACTGCGTGTTCAGGCAGAGCAACCCGGCCGTTGTCGGAGTGAGGGTACTGGGGGGGAAACTGCGCAGTGACGTCAACCTGATCAAACTTGACGGCAAGAAAGTAGGCCACCTCAAGAGTATGCAGCTCCGGCAGGAGAACATCCGGGAGGCGGATGCCGGGCTCGAAGTTGCAATCTCGATTGAAGGTGCAACGATCGGCAGACAGCTCAACGTAGGAGACGATCTCTTTGTGGATGTTCCCGAGCGCCACGTAAAGGTGCTGGAGAAGGAAATGCTCAAGTCCTTAAACACGAGCACACAGGAGATACTGGAAGAGTACACGACGATGCGCAGGAAGACCGAACCCTTCTGGGCCAAGTAAAATTTAAATAGCCCGGGCTGACACGAGGGTTTAATAGCGTACCAGTATAATTAAATGGGTACTTCTCATGTGTAGGCTATCGTGCCGGCAGTTCGAGACGTGAAAAAATCCAGAATCCTGGTTTTTTCTGGAAAAAACCAATAAGGAGAGATTAGAATGGTGGACTTAAAAGTCGTAGTATCAGACCCCAAGACCGGTCGCGCCTACAATGTCGACGCCACGGGTGGCGCGGCAGGGTCGATCGTTGGCAAGCGTATTGGCGATGAATTAGATGGAGCCCCAATCGGGCTTGCAGGCTATACAATCAAGATCACCGGGGCATCCGACAGGACCGGCATTCCCGCAAAGAAGGGCATCCCTGGCGCAGGGCGCAGGAACCTGCTCCTTGCAGGCGGTATCGGCTTCCACCCCACCATGGACGGGGAACGCCGGAGAAAGACCGTCCGGTCCAGTGAGATCACCCAAGAGTTCGTACAGATCAATGCCAGCGTCATTACCTACGGAGAGAAAACTCTCGATGAGCTCTTCCCGAAGATTGAAGGGGAGAAGGCCGAGAAAGCTGCGGCAAAAGCCCGTGGCAAGAGATAAGATATCCATTCTTTTTTAAGATTTTATCAAACGTTAAAAAAAGATTAAACTGTTGAGCTGATGCTCACATCGCCGTACGCAGACGCGTTCTTGCCAAACTTGATTGCCTTGCCATTCTTGTAGATCTCAACTTCGATCTCGTGGCGTGTGGAACTGTCTTCCTTGTGGAAGGATGCAGATACCGTTCCCGTTGTGGCATTGAGCGGGAAGACGCGATCACCGGAATCTCTCACCGTCAGCTTCTCACCATTCATCCCATAGGTCCCCGCAAAACTCCCGAGGTAGTTCACATGGACATAAACCCCCGTTACCGGAACCGTGGCAGTCGGTGCTTCTTTGATCGATGCCGCGTTTATACCCGTTACCGATGGGGTTACTGAGGAGCCCGAAGCCCCCGGTGTTGCCTTCGTTGTTACTTGTACAGGGGAGCTTTGCGCAGTCGGAGCCGCCTGGCCACCCGTGTTCCCGCCGCTCATAAAAAATACGAGTGCAATGATCACCACGACAATGATCCCACCGACCGCAGCAATGGCAACCCATGGTTGATCCCAGGGATTTTTTCTTCTCCTCATAGTTTAACTCCGGATATCATTATGGATAGATTTTGAATAAATGGACGAAATACTTTGTGCTCTGCTCTTTTGGACGAGACTCTGGTCATAAAAAAATTGGAATCAGACGGAGACCTGCCGGAAGATCAGCCCTTATTTACACTCTGCCTGAGCGCTTCGGATAAATCTTCAAAGGGAACCTGATACTTTTTTGCAAGAAGCACGACCGCCGCCGGGGGCAGGAGGTGTGTGTCAAATCCATCCCTGATGAGCTTGTTCATCTCGGCAACAATATCGATCTCCTGCATCTTTTTTGCCTTTGCGATCCGCCCGATAAGTTCCTGGGCCGGATCATTGCGTTCAAAGATAGCAGAACTTGGCTTGAACCCAATTGGTATAGTTATGGCAGCCAGATCGAAACGGGGGGTGAACATGCCGTTTTCGAGCGCCAGAAGACCTTCTTCTTCTGCACGCTTCAGGAGCTGGTTTGCCTGGTCGGTGCTCATCCATTTCCGGTCGAGCGCATAATAGTAGACCAGCTCGTTCTTCCGCATCCCGGACTTCCGGGTGTGCTTGAACGGCGCCGCAACCGTAATGGAGAGGGTCACTTGGCAGTACCCAGGAGAATGTTTTTCATATCCAGTGCATCCAGCCCTTCACCACTGCCTTCCTTTGCAATATCGATATCCGTGCGGGATACCTGGTCGGTGAGGCGAAGGAAAAAGACATCGTTAGCTATAGGAACTTTTCCCCCGCCACGCAGGGCAAGGGCAAGAACAGAGCATTTCAGATCAACCGCTTCGGTGATCACACCGGCCCGCAGGACATCATCCGTGATCTCCCCGAATGTTGCCCGGTCGAGAGCTATCTCCACTTTGGTCTTCACCCGGACCAGTTCCTGTTTGCTCGTATTGGTGGTCGTCTTGGTCGATTCCTGACCATCCATATCGGCAATATACCTGAGCGTCTCGTTAAAAGGCATCCCCATCGCAAATGAGAGATCCACCCTCTGGGGGAAACGATAACAGATCCTTCGCATAGCTAGAATATGAACATCGGAAAGAAAAAAGATTGCTGGTCTGATATTGATTATGCGAGCAGTACAGCGTTGATAACGCCATCCTGACCAGGGCGGCTCATAATGCGGGCGCGTCCCATCTCAGTCTTGATGACTGCGCCCTTGGTGAGGAGATTCCGGCGGACAAAGTTCGGGTTTGCCCCGTTCTCTTCGACCTTCTCGATCTTCACTTTCCTGGTCTCGCCATTGGTGGCATTGGTCACATTCGCAAATTCTGCCCGAAGAGCCCGGACCTTGTCGTTTCCGCCATAGGTGCGGATGATCTTCCTGCGGTCTCCCCCGATATGGGTGTCCGCCGGTGCAAGACCGATTTCTGCTCTCCTCTTCATCTGTGCCGGGCGGCGCCTGCCACCGGTTACCTTACGTACTGATTCTCCCTGCCACTGCATGGTTTCACTCTCTAAGATATCTTCCCGGAATAGCGTTCCCGAAGATGGTGCTCTATATATTCCCTTCAGAATTATTTATAGTACTTCCCGATTGCACTCTTTGGCTGCAGGACCCCACGAGGGGAGATTTTTCCCAAATTTCATGGCAGACCGGGAACGGATCCCGGTAGTTACGCAAGGATACTGTCGAGCAGGGCCGCAACGCCATCGCCTGTCTTCAGGTTGGTCCGGAATACGGGCATCGAGGGGTTATACCGCTTGATATCGGATTGCATCCGGTCCAGGTTTGCCCCCACGAGGGGTGCGAGATCAACTTTGTTGATAACCCCGATTGTGCAGTCCCGGAACATCATCGGGTGTTTGTTCACGACATCATCTCCCTCAGTAGAACTCACGACAACGATCCGTTTCTCAGCTCCCAGCCGGAAATCGGTCGGGCAGACCATGTTCCCTACGTTCTCTATGAAGAGCACATCGATATCATCCAGGGGGAGGTGGGCTATAGCGTGCTCCACCAGGTGGGCATCGAGATGACATTCCTTACCGGTATTTGCATTGAATGCAGGGATTCCCAGCGCGATGATCCGCTTGAAGTCGTCGTCGCCGTACACGTCACCGGCAATAGCGCCTGCCCGCAAACCTTTCTTATTGAGCAGCGGGACAAGGCGTTCGATGAGAGCGGTCTTGCCTGAACCGATGGCTCCCAGGAGGTCAAACGCCCGGACCCCGTGCGTCTTTAGGTGTTCTGCGTTCTGATTGGCCAGGGTGTTGTTGACGTCGTATACATCCTTTTCAATCCTGACGTCGATGTGATGCATGCAAGATAAGTGGGAGCGTACACTGTTTATACCTTGACCCACAAATTCTCCTGCAATGGTGGAAGGGGAGTGTATACTATATCCCTGCTACTTCAATGCAGGGTATTCCCGCAGTGCGGGCAGGCGGGTTTCGCGCAGCCTGGCAGCAAAAGCGCCGGTGGTCAACGATATTGAACGGTCCCTGCGGGGCCTGGGAGTCACCTACCGGGTGGAGGATCACCATCACCCGGCACACTGGCAGCGGCATGATGGCCGCGTTGTTGCCGAATGGACCGGAAAGAAAGAGCAGCTCATCAGAAAAGTGGCCCAGAAGATGGACAAAGGGCGGTAAACAACATGTATGACCTGCACACCCACACGATCCTCTCGGATGGGGAGATGCTTCCCATCGAATTGATCCGGCGGATGGCGGTAATCGGGTACACCACGGTCGCAATCACGGATCACGCGGACCCTTCCAATACCGGAGAGATACTTGCAACCCTGGCAAAGGTACGGGAATCGGCACACCTCTATGGCGTGAACCTGCTCTGCGGGGTTGAGCTGACCCATGTCCCGCCAGCTCTTATCGCAGATCTTGCGAAATCTGCCAAGGAACAGGGGGCAGATATCGTTGTCGTCCACGGCGAAACCACGGTCGAACCGGTGGCTCCCGGGACGAATCTTGCTGCCTGCGGGTGCAGGTACGTCAACGTGCTCGCCCACCCGGGGCTTATCACTGCAGAAGAGGCGCAGCTCGCTGCCAGGAACGGGATTGCCCTCGAGCTCACCTCACGGGGGGGGCACAACCGGACAAATGGCCACGTAGCCCGGGTTGCCCGGGAAGCGGGCTGCCAGCTGGTAGTCGATTCTGACGCGCACGCACCCCATGACATTCTGAATGAGCAGGCAAAATTTATTGTTGCAAAAGGGGCCGGACTGACCGATGCACAATGCACAGAGGTTATATCTTTAAATATCGACCAATTCCTGCGTTCCTGAGAATTCTATTTATACTTTCACGGAATGTTTAAATACCGCTCCGTTGCATATATATAGATTACTAAAATATTTTAGTATTATTGTGATTGTGAGGTTATTTGAATGAAAGTTGTTGGTCGAGCGATGAGCACCGTTGGCAGCCGGATGCTCATTATCCAGTGCGATGCCGGCCAGCTTCCCGCGTTGTACAGCGAAGTGACGGATAAGCGGATGAAACCGGTGGGAAAGATCCTGGATCTTTTTGGTAATGTAAAAGCACCGTACGCAGCAGTTCTCTGCCGCGAGAAATGTGCGGTCATGCCAAACGAGAAACTATTCGCGAAATAAGCATGCACCAGCACGAATGCATCAGATCCGTCAATGAAGAAAAACAGTAATGGGGAATGTGGATGACAGAAGTTGAGAAGTTAAAAACCCTCCAGATCGAGAGGGAAGCGCTCAAGTCGCGGACAAAGCAGAAAGAAACAGAGAAGAAAGCAGAGAATCACACCGAGACCGTCTGCCCTGAGTGCGGGGGGCGGCAGCTCGTTCACGACTACGAGCGGGCTGAACTGGTCTGCCAGAGCTGCGGGCTTGTACTTGATGATGATTTCATTGACCGTGGTCCCGAGTGGCGTGCATTCGACCATGACCAGCGCATGAAGCGTTCAAGGGTCGGCGCACCGATGACCTTTACGATCCACGACAAGGGTCTCTCGACCATGATCGACTGGCGCAACCGCGACAGTTACGGCAGGGCAATCTCGTCCAAGAACCGGGCACAGCTGTACCGGCTCCGCAAGTGGCAGCGCCGAATCCGTGTGAGCAATGCAACCGAGCGTAACCTTGCGTTTGCACTCTCTGAACTCGACCGGATGGCATCGGCCCTCGGCCTCCCGCGTAACGTGCGTGAGACCGCAGCAGTTGTGTACCGTGACGCAGTGGACAAGAACCTGATCCGCGGGCGAAGTATCGAAGGGGTGGCAGCAGCAGCCCTTTATGCAGCCTGCCGGCAGTGCAATGTGCCAAGAACCCTTGATGAGATCGCTGAAGTGTCCCGAGTCTCCAGAAAAGAGATCGGCAGAACCTACCGTTTCATCTCCCGTGAGCTGGGATTAAAGCTCCTCCCAACGTCCCCGATCGATTACGTGCCCCGCTTCTGCTCGGGACTTACGCTCAAGGGCGAAGTCCAGAGCCGCGCAGTAGAGATCCTACGGCAGGCCGGGGAACGCGAGCTTACCAGCGGCAGGGGTCCGACCGGTGTCGCAGCAGCTGCAATTTACATCTCCTCAATTCTCGGGGGAGAGCGGCGCACCCAGCGCGAAGTGGCAGAAGTGGCCGGAGTCACCGAGGTCACGATTCGCAACCGGTACAAGGAACTAGCAGAGAAACTCGACATCGAGATCATTCTCTGAAACGAACTCATTTTTTTCACGCCATCCTTATCGGGATGCCGCAACCGGATTTTTCTGGATAGCAACAACTATATTCCCTGCGCTGGAAAATTGTATGCCACAAAGAGCGGGCTCGTAGATCAGGGGTAGATCGCTACGTTCGCAACGTAGAGGCCGCGGGTTCAAATCCCGCCGGGTCCATTTTTCAGGTTTGTTTTGTTCTGTTTTTCCCGGGTGCCGGGCTTTAAATCCGGTATGAGATTGTCCGTGTCGCCTCCGGAAAAAACGCGTGAATGTCGTTATCAGGTTTTTTTTAAATCATTTACAGACCCGGAAGGCCTCTCGTGCCAAAACGGATTTATCACATATCCAGACAACGTACTTATTTACATCATATCCGCTGTTCAGCCAGGGGATAAGGAGAAACAATGTCACGCGCAAGCGGATTCTATACTATAACCGTTGCAGTATTCCTCACGTTAATGGTAATTGCATTACCGGCCGGTGCCTACAACATCTCAATATATGGCAACAGTACCGGGTTCGATCCTGACCTCCACAGGGATTCAGTTGTTGTTGTCCAGTCGATTGGTTCCTCCGGTACCGTGCTTGACAGCAACGTAGACCAGTTCACCCAGCCTTCAGTCGATGTGATCCTTCTGGGCGGGGAAGATACCTTTTCCCCGTCAACGGCAGCTAAGATAGAAGAGTCCGTTGCCGGGGGTAAGATCCTTGTTGTCACGTATCCTGGCAACCACCTCTTCAATGCAAGCCTGCCAGGTTCCAATAACACAACGGCCCCAGGTGGAGCCTTCTTGGATGTTTCCGATCCGGCTGATGCTCTATCAAAAGAGATCTTCACGGGACTTCCTACCCGGTTTTCCCTGCATGGGACCGCTCCGGATGGAGAGTGGGCTGTAGCACGGAATGGTTCTGTAACGATCCTGCAGAATGATGCCGGCGCACCGGTCCTTCTTTATGGGAAGTACGGGAAAGGCTATGTGATCGAGTGGACAACCCGTCCCGTGCCGTCCTACATAAGTGGAGTGACTGCCGATACCATTCTTGACCGGCTGATCACCAGGTTGCTGCCCGTTCCCGCAGCCGTTTCAACGACACTGGTCACTACGCAGGTAACACCGCAAAATACCACGCCCGTGACCACCCAATTGGTGACCAACACCACTACGCCCACGCCGGTCCTCCCAGGAACACCGGCGCAGACAACAGGAGACGTGACAGTGTATTCTTCTCCCACCGGTACCAGTATCCTCATCGATGGCATCTATTACGGGACAACACCTGCAAACCTGACCGATATCTCCGGGGGAAACCATATCCTCCGGCTTACGCAGAGCGGGTATTATGATTACGAAGGAAGCATCTATGTCATCCCGGGCCAGACTGCGCATGCCTTCGGGACACTTCCCCCCTTAAACCAGGTGCTGGCCGCCGTGACACCGGTCTCGATCATCGTGCCGGTGGTGACGGCAGAGACCACACCGGCCAAGGGATTGTTCGAAAACTCGAGCATTGTTGTTGCCATAATCGGGGTGATCACCGCAATGATCGCAGCGGGTGCCACGATATTTTCCCATGTCATGAAGGCAAAAAAGGAGTAAGGGGAAGAATTATTAAAAAAGAATAATGCATTCTTTTTCCCGGGAGTCTGCAGGTTTTCCTGCAAAACAGCCCGTTTTTCACCAAAACAACAGTAACAACTATATGGGATTGACAGAAAAATAGTATGCCGCAAAGATCGGAGCAGGGCTCGTAGATCAGGGGTAGATCGTCACGTTTGCAACGTGAAGGCCACGGGTTCA
>JANYKQ010000080.1 GCA_025358115.1 Methanomicrobiales archaeon
GCAACCGCGTTCTCCTGCATTTTCTTAAAGTGCGGAGCGGTTGGCGGAGAACGCATTGCCAAATTAAACGAACTGATACGCATTGAGGAACAGCTATGACCACAGTAAATGAAATGGAAATCGAATTAAAAGAGCCACTCATCCCCGTCGAAGAGTACCTTGCAGCCGGTGTTCACATCGGTACCCAGCAGAAAAGCGAAGATATGAAGAAGTTCATCTACCGCGTCCGCGGCGATGGCCTCTATATCCTCGATATCCGTGAGACCGATGCCCGGATCAAGACCGTTGCAAAGTTCTTAAACCAGTTCGAGGCCCCCAATATTCTCGTGGTCACCTCCCGCCAGTACGGCCAGTACCCGGCAAAGAAGTTTGCCGATGCCATCGGTTCCATGTCAGCCACCGGCCGGTTCATCCCGGGCCTGCTGACCAACCCGGTTCTTGACGGCTACATCGAGCCCTCGGTCGTTGTCGTAACTGACCCGATTGGTGACGCACAGGTCATCAACGAGGCCGTCCAGTGCGGTATCCCCGTAGTTGCACTCTGCGACACCAACAACATGACCCGGTTTGTTGACCTGGTCATCCCGACCAACAACAAGGGTCGCAAGGCACTCTCCATGATCTACTTCCTGCTCACCCGTGAGATGTTCCGTCTCCGCGGTATCTCGACGGCACTCACCCCCGAAGACTTTGAAACTGAGTTCTGATCCGCTCACCTTTTTTTAGGTTGATCGATCGTTAGATATATGAGTACGACCAGAGGGTTGATCCGATGAAGATGCGTACATGCGCAGTAGCCGGCATGTTTTATCCGCGAGATCCCTCTCATCTGGAACAGCTGCTGGAGAAATACTTCTCCGGCACCCGGACAGAGGGCGCACCTCTGGGTATCGTATCCCCCCATGCAGGGTATATCTATTCCGGCGAGGTAGCCGCCCAGGCATTCGGCACCATCGCCCCTGATTTTTCCGGCACTTTTGTAGTGATCGGCCCTTCCCATCGCGGGTATATCAGCTGTGTTTCTGCCATTCCCTGGGAAACACCACTCGGTGTTATCGATACGGACACCGGGTTTGTCGAGGCGCTCGATATGGAGACTGATGAACTGTCTCACAAGGATGAGCACTCGCTCGAAGTACAGATGCCGCTGATCAAGTACCGGTTCCCGCGGGCCCGGATCGCTCCGATCATGATGGGGCCGCAGGATTATGCGAGCGCGATAAGGCTTGCAGAAAAGATCGAAGCGGCAGTGCGGCTGACCCGGCGGGACATCCGGATCGTTGCGTCGAGCGACTTCTCGCACTATGTCCCGGATGCGAAAGCGAAATCAGATGATCTATATGCGATCGAACCCTTAACTACTCTCGATACGGTGGAATTCTACCGGAGAATTGAGGAACGGCGCGTAACAGCCTGCGGCTATGGTCCCATCACCGCCATGGTGACAGCCTGCAGCAGGCTCGGGGCGAAAGCGGCCAAGCTTATCCGGTATGCGACGAGCGGGGATGTCACGGGTGACACCCGCGAGGTCGTCGGGTATGCGGCCATTACGGTGATATAAAGTTGGCAACGTGGAGTGCACCGGGCAAGGTATTCCTGTTCGGTGAGCATGCAGTAGTCTATGGAAAGCCCGGCATAGCCATGGCCATCAAGCCACGCGTGTTTGTTACCGTGAGAAACACCCGTCGCGCCCAGAAGGCAAAATCGCCCTATATTGACGGGTGTTTTGAGGCAATGGGCGTGATGGGCAGCGTCTATATCAACTCCCAGATCCCGAGTTCCTCCGGCCTGGGTTCGTCTGCGGCAGTCACGGTTGCAACCCTGTCGGCTATCAACGATGAATTCTCCCTCCATAAGACCCGGGAAGATATCGCTGACATGGCCTTTGAGATCGAGAAGACCGTGCAGAAAGGACGGGCAAGTCCCACGGATACGACCGTCTCTGCTTACGGGGGCATTGTTCTCATCAGTGGCGGGGCACGGAGGAGACTCCCCCCGCAGAACATTCACCTGGTGATCGGGGACTCGCTCGTCTCCCACAGCACCTCAAAGATGGTGGAGCAGGTGAGCGAGCTCAAGAAGAAGCACCCCAATATCGTGGACCCGGTGCTCGATGCCATTGAGGGCGTGAGCATGAGCGCGATCCACCATCTCAACAATCCCAAGGAGCTGGGGAGATACATGAACATGAACCATGCCCTGCTCGAAGTGCTGGGCGTCGGGCACCCGCAGCTCGGCAAGATGGTGCTGGCAGCCCGGTCGGCCGGGGCCTTCGGGGCAAAGATCACCGGAGCCGGTGGCGGGGGCTGCATGGTTGCCCTCTGCCCCAAGCCGATAAAACACCGGATTGCCAGTGCGATAGAGGCGTGTGATGCCCGGGCGATCATTACGACAATAGACACAGAAGGCGCACGCAAGGAGAAGAATGTCTGACCGGTTGATCTTAAAACTCGGCGGAAGTGTAATCACCGATAAGAGCGCAGACTGTGCAATCAACCACGAGCAGCTGGCGTCAATTGCCGGGGCCATTGCCCGGGCACGGACGGACGGCATCGTGGTTATCCACGGGGCAGGTTCCTGCGGGCACCCCGAGGCAAAGCGGTACAATCTCGATGTCGGCGCCATTACCGGGCAGACCGAGGGGATCTATGTCACCCACCGGGCCGTCAGCCGGTTGAACGACGAGGTTGTTGCCACCCTCCGCGAGCAGGGTGTTGCGGCAATCGGGGTCCACCCCCTTCATACCGCGATTGCGGATAACGGCCGCCTGGTCAGCTTTGAATGCAGGCATCTTGACACGATGCTTGATCTGGGAATGGTCCCTGTGATCCACGGCGACGTGGTGATGGACCTTTCAAGAGGAGCCTGTATCGTATCGGGCGATCAGCTCGTGCGATATCTCGCAGTTGAATTAGCTATCAACCGCGTGGGGCTCGCCACCGATGTACCGGGAGTGCTGGATGGAGAGCGGGTTGTTCCGGAGATTAACCGGGACACAATGCCAACTCTCCGCATCGGCAACTCGATGCATACCGATGTCACCGGTGGAATGAGAGGCAAAATTAACGAACTGCTCGAGCTTGCTGATGCAGGTGTCGGGTCAGATATCTTTCACGTCTCGCGGGTTGCAGACTTCCTTGCAGGAGCTGCCCATGGCGGGACAACTGTAAAGGGGAACAAAAAATGAGTGACAAGAAACGGTTTACCTCCTCGCGCAAGCTCGACCACCTGCGCATCTGTGCAGAAGAAGCTGTCGAGAGCGGGGATGCCGGGTTTGGCGGTATCAGGTTTGTGCACAATGCACTGCCGGAGTGTGACATGGGAGCAATCGATCTCTCCACACGGTTCCTCAACCACTCGTTCTCATCGCCCCTCTTCATCTCGGCCATGACCGGTGGTCACCCGGGAACAAAAGACGTGAACGCCCGGCTTGCCCGGGCAGCAGAGCGCTTCGGGGCCGGCATGGGTGTCGGCTCCCAGCGTGCGGCACTGGAGAACCCCCAGCTCGACGATACCTTCTCGATTGTGCGGGACGAGGCGCCTCATGCCTTCCTGGTGGCAAACCTGGGCGCAGTCCAGCTCCGCGACCATGGGATCGAATGGGCGGAGCGTGCCGTCTCGATGATCGAGGCCGATGCCCTGGCAATTCACCTGAACTTCCTCCAGGAAGCGATCCAGCCGGAAGGCGATCATAATGCCACCGGCTGCTTTGCGGCCATTGAGACCCTCTGCCGGGAGTTCAAAAAACCGGTCATCGTAAAGGAGACCGGATGCGGTATCTCTGCACCCGTTGCCCGGCAGTGCTGGGGAGCGGGAGTCAGCGCAATCGATATCGGCGGCTGGGGCGGTACGTCCTGGGCCGCAGTCGAGAGCGTACGGGCATACGAGAGCAAGAATGCCAGAGACCATGCCCTCAAGTCGCTGGGGCAGGACTTCACCGGCTGGGGCATTCCCACCGTAGTAAGTCTTGCAGAGGTGCTCGCGACGGGAAACCCGGTGATAGCTTCGGGCGGAATCCGCAGCGGCCTCGATATGGCAAAGGCGCTCGCGCTCGGAGCAGATCTCTGTGGTATGGCACTGCCCCTGCTCAAGCCCGCAATGGAAAGCGACGAGGCACTCAGTAATGCGATCGAAGTGATACACCGGCAGCTAAAGGTCACGATGTTTCTGACCGGCTCTGCCCGGGTATCCGCACTCAGGAAAGCCCCGGTCTATCTTACCGGGCAGACACGCCAGATGATCGATAAGGACAATCCTGCGCGTATCAAGCGATAACCCAGAACAGGATACCTGTTCAAACCGGGGCCTTCTTCAGGCAGAATATACATACAGACAAGTAAGGAGATAGAAAAAAATGGATATAGAAATTATAGCAGTAGGCGGATACGACGAAGTCGGTCGGAATATGACCGCTGTCCGCGTCGGAAAGGAAATTGTCATCTTTGACATGGGACTCCGGCTGGACCAGATAATGATCCACGAGGACGCAGAAATTGAGAACATGCATTCCCTTGATTTGATCAAGATCAAGGCAATACCGGATGATACCCTGATGAACGGGATCGAAGGCTCGGTCAAGGCAATCGTCTGCTCGCACGGGCACCTCGACCACATCGGGGCAATCCCGAAACTGGCACACCGGTACAATGCGCCCATCATCGCCTCCCCATACGCCACCGAACTCATCCGGCAGCAGATCTCGGGTGAGCAGAAGTTCGGCGTCAACAACAAGCTCTTCGCCCTCAAGGCTGGGCAGCGATACACCCTCTCCCAGAACCTGGTGCTTGAGTTTGTTCACACGCAGCACTCGATCATCGATACCGTCACCCCGGTCCTTCACACTCCCCACGGCGCAATCGTCTATGCGTGTGATTTCAAGCTCGACCGGACCCCGGTCATCGGCGAACCGCCGGACTTTGCCCGCTTCCGCCAGATAGGCAAGGAAGGGGTGCTTGCCCTTATCGTGGAGAGCACCTATATCGACCGCCCGGGCCGGTGCCCGAGCGAGCGCATTGCCCGGGACCTGGTGAGAAACGTCATCACCAGTTACGAGGATGATAAGAATGCGATCCTCGTCTCGACCTTCTCATCCCACATTGCGCGGGTCAAGACCATTGCGGAATGTGCCCACGAGATTGGCCGCAAGCCCGTACTCCTTGGCAGGTCCATGGAGAAGTACTCCGTTACCGCA
Organism: Methanomicrobiales archaeon; assembly: GCA_025358115.1. Taxonomy (GTDB): domain Archaea; phylum Halobacteriota; class Methanomicrobia; order Methanomicrobiales; family Methanospirillaceae; genus Methanoregula. The sequence continues at coordinate 5,192 of JANYKQ010000080.1, forward strand.
GAACAGATGAAGCTCTGCTCGTTCCCCGAGACCACCAGTGTCTTTGGGAACCGGCGGACCGTTGACCGGACCATGCGCCGGATGATGAAGATGGGCAAGGAACAGTTCCTGCCGATCGTTACCGGGCACCAGGGAGAACCGGGTTCCATCCTCACCCGCCTCGCGGTCGGGGACACCCCCTACCAGCTCTCGAAGGGTGACAAGGTCATCTTCTCGGCCAACGTGATCCCCAACCCGATGAACTTTGGCCAGCGCTACATGGTCGAGCAGCACCTCCGGCATGCCGGTGCACGCATCTTTGAAGACCTGCACGTATCCGGTCACGCCTACCGCGAGGATCACTACGAGTTCATCCAGCTGCTCCAGCCGCAGCACATCGTCCCTGCCCACGGCAGCCTGAAGATGACGGCCGGCTACACGGACTTTGCAACGGAGATGGGATACATGGCCCAGTCCACCGTCCACATGCTGAAGAACGGACAGCGGGTCAAGCTCAATTAAAGAAGAGGAATCATACATGTCGGAACTAGCCCCGTACCTGGAATCGGTTGCAGCAGAGATCGACCGCATGATCGACCGGTATTTCGTTGACACGGTTGGCGAGCTGAACAAGGCTTCCGCCCACCTGCTCGCTGCCGGCGGCAAGCGACTTCGCCCGGCTGTTGTCATGCTCTCGGCAGATGCAGTGAAACACGGAAGTTCCGATGATATCATGCATGCGGCACTCGCGCTCGAGATCACCCACACGTTCACGCTCATCCACGATGATATCATGGATGACGACACCCTGCGCCGGGGAGTCCAGACGGTCCATACCAAGTGGGACATGCCGACCGGTATCCTTGCCGGCGATGTGCTCTATGCCCGGGCGTTCGAGTATATCTGCATGGCCAAAACCGGGGATGAGGCCAAGGTCAGGTCGGTCACCATGCTGGCCCGTGCCTGTGCCGATATCTGCGCAGGGCAGCACATGGACATGTCCTTTGAGCACCGCAATGATGTGGATGAGTTCGAGTATATCGAGATGGTGAGGAAGAAGACCGGGGTGCTCTATGCGGCAGCAGCCGGAATCGGCGGCATTCTTGCCGGGGGTACTGCCCCGCAGGTCAAGGCCCTCTATAATTTCGGGCTGAACACCGGCATTGCCTTCCAGATACAGGATGATCTGATTGACCTGCTCACTCCTTCAGAGAAGAGCGGCAAGGACCAGGCTTCCGACCTCCGGGAAGGCAAGCAGACGATCATCATGATCAAGGCCCGGGAGAAGGGTATCGACCTGCAGAAATACCGGCGCGAACTGTCAAAAGCCGATATCGATGCGGCGATAAAAGAACTCACGGAAGCCGGGGTAATCGATGAGGTCAAAAAGATCGCAGCCGACCTTGTGGCTTCCAGCAACAAGCATCTCTCCATTCTTCCCGCTTCAAAAGAACGCCAGCTCTTAATGGATATTGGCGAATTTTTTGTCTCCCGGAGTTATTGAACATGGCCGGGGAAGATCCAAAAGAGCTCCTCTTTTTATGTGCACTCCAGAACGCCGTGAAGCACGGCGGTGTCCCCCAGGCCGGGGCCGTTATCGGCATGGTGATGGGAGCACACCCGGAACTGCGGAGCCGGGCCAAGGAAGTTTCAGCGTCTGCAAAGGAAGCGATCGCTGACGTTGCGGCCCTCTCTCCTGAAGATCGCGTAACCACCCTCCAGACCCGTGCGCCGGAGATGTTTGCGGCCCTCTCCGAGAAGCACGAGCACAAGAAGGTGCTCCCGGATCTCGAAGGAGCCGAGAACGGTGTCGTGATGCGGTTTGCACCCAACCCCTCCGGTCCGCTCCATATCGGGCATGCCCGGGCGGCAGCGCTCAATGACGCCTACATCAAACAGTACGGCGGGCGCTATATCCTGCGCATCGAGGATACCGATCCCAAGCGGATCGATCCCGAAGCCTACGAGATGGTGGTCGAGGATCTCAGGTGGCTCGGTCTCGCGATCACGGATACTGTGACGCAGAGCGACCGCCTGCACCTGTACTATGTGCTCTGCACGCAGCTGATCGAGAAGGGCGGGGCCTATGTCTGCACCTGCGACAACGAGGTCTTCAAGGAGCTCAAGAACAAGAAGACTGCCTGCCCCTGCCGGGAGCAGTCCGTTGAAACGAACCTCGTGCTCTGGGACAAGATGCTCACCCACGGGTTCAAGGAAGGCGAGGCCTCGGTCCGGATCAAGACCGACCTGCTCCACCCTGACCCGGCCATGCGGGACTTCCCCGCGTTCCGTATCCTGGACGCACCCGCCCACCCGAAGGTGATTGCACACGTGTACCCGCTGATGAACTTCTCGGTCGTCGCGGACGATCACCTGCTCGGGGTTACGCATGTCATCCGGGGCAAGGATCACATTGCCAACACGCGGCGCCAGCGCTACATCTACGATCATTTTGGCTGGAAGGTGCCGGTGTACCGGCACTATGGCCGGATGGGGATCGAGGGCGTTGTGCTCTCGACTTCCCAGATGCGGATGGGTATCAATGACAAGACCTATACCGGCTGGGATGATATCCGGCTCGGTACCTTACGGGCACTTGCCCGGAGGGGGATCAGCCCCGAGGCCGTCAAGAACGCGATGCTGGCGATTGGCATCGGGGATACGGACATCTCGTTCTCGTGGGACAACCTCTATGCCGAGAACAAGAAGATCGTGGACCCGACTGCGAACCGGTACTTCTTTGTCCCTGATCCGGTGACGGCACAGATTGAAGGAGCAGAGCCCCACACGGCCCATGCACTGCTCCACCCGAGCGATGCAGCACGCGGCACCCGGACGCTGGAGTTTACCGGCACGGTGCTTCTCCCGAAGAGCGAGGTCTCACCGGAGGTAACGATGCTCCGGCTCAAGGATCTTTTCAACGTGAAGATCAGCTGGAATGGCGATACCCCGACCTTTACCTACGCGGGGGATTCCCTTGCGGACGCCCGTGCGGCAAAGGCGCATATCGTCCAGTGGCTGCCGGCTCAGGCAACGGTTGGTTGCACGATCAAGACGCAGGAGGGGGATATGTCGGGCGCCTGCGAACCTGCGGTCCGGTCGGAGCTCGGGAAGGTTATCCAGTTTGAACGGGTCGGGTTTGTGAAGATCGATGCAGTGAGTGATTCGGGTGTTATTGCGTATTATACGCACAAGTGACCCGGGTATCTAATTCACGTTCTTTTTTTTTTACTCATCGCAGTATTGAATTCCGAGTTCGCCACTTTGAAAAGACTCGCTTCCTCGAACCTGATATACCTCAAAGGCTATCTACGGATTCTTACATTAAAAACCGCTTCGCACCAAGAGCATCAGGGAAAAACTCTGGCGGGTTTACATGTTTTTTTATCTATATCAATTTCAAAGATCTCAAGGAAACCCCACTGGAATCAATCAGGTGTCCCCGGTGCGGGACCATCAATGCACACGATTCAATGTTTTGCAGGACCTGCTCTCAAACAATGACAGATCAGACTGCCAGACAGATCAATACGTTGCACCAGACAGTGATTAACAATCTCAATGCCATGTCTTCATGGATAGTAAATGAGGAAATCAAGATCGTAGCTGACGAAAGTACAGCAAAATCATCATAACCATCTTTCTTACGCTCAACGGGGCTCCGCCCCTCGCCGCGTGGGTTTCCCCCACGGGACTTGTTTTGTTGTTCATGACGAACCCTGATTGCCCTGTGAAAACCAAAGATCAAAAAGATATCATTTTACCTTCGACTACTCGATGCTATGGACATGAATCGAACCATACTCATAGTTTTTTGCCTTATGTGTATCGTAGGAACGGCATCTGCCGCAATTTCTGTATCATCTGTCTCAGTAAGTCCATCAGGAACATTGACTCCAGGCACTCATGTTACAACCTCATATACGGTGGATTCTTCCGGAGTTTTTCCATCGGGGGATGATCTTCAATTCTATACTGATCTCGATAATCCCAAGTGGACTTATGCAATTATTGTGAGCGGTCTTGAAAATCCACGCCCCGCTATGAGTGGACGCACTCTTACCATCACCGGTTTTGAACTTTCCTATAGTCCTTCCACAGTCATTGCTGTCAGAGCTACCCTTGAAGGTGATGTACCCGCAGTAACCCAGACCGGAGATAAGACTATTGTCCGGATACAGGAAATTGATTCAAACGGGCGCTCGATAACCAGCACTCAATTTTCCAAGACTGCTGTTGTCAATAATGGTCAAGTAAACCCAACAACAATTGCAACAACAATTCCAACAACAATTCCAACAACAATTTCAACGACAATGGCTACAACCAGTGTCACTCAAACGACGACAACTCCCTTCCGACTAACAGGACACGCATCTTCATACATGTCAAGAAATCCTCTTGAGGATCTTACATCCGGCGCTTCTGTAGCAGCAACATACCGTGTCGAATATAGTGAGGTCTTTCCATCATCGCATGACCTGAAGTACTATACCGATCTCAACAATCCCCAATGGACGTATACTGTAATAGAAAATGGGATATCAAATCCTGTGCGCACATCAAGTATGAAGTCAATGTCCATTCCCGGCTTTGAATTAGCATATCCACCAAGTGTAAAAATAATCCTAAATGTTCAAGTTCAAGGGATTGCTCCGATGGTATCACAACCCACGAGTATTTCCGTAATGCGTGTTTCAGAGATTGATAATCAAGGTGTTTCATTACTTGAAGCAAATAATGATGCCATGGTGAGATCTCTTGCAAATACTCCAATAACTTCAGCTCCTACTTTGTCGATAACCCCGATGACAACGACAGGTTCGGTTACCCCGACCCCACATCAGACGAATTCTGTTACGATCTTGCCAACAACCAAAAAAACAAACACAACTCCCACAAAATCTGTCAATCAATTGCTCGAGGAGCAGAATAAAAAAATCGAAGAGCAAAACAAGTTGATTGCGGAACAGAACAAAAAAATAGCTGAACAGAGTGGATTATTAGACCAGATTATTCAAATGTTCAAAGGCCTCTTTGGGCAATCATAATTTTTTTTATATCCATATAGGTATTATTTCGCATTCTATCTGAACGTCAATGCCCAAAAAAAACAGTCAGAAAACTTTTTTCCACCATATCTGTCATGGCTGCGACAAAACAAAAAGTAGTCTGTTCCTCTTGAGAATCCAGGCAACCCCGAAGGGAATGGGCTTGCTCATTTTTTAACAAATATTTGGCAGCCAGATGTCATTCCTATTTTCAGCGCCCGTCCCTATCCGCGAAATCCCCACCGCCTCATATCTGTTGTAAAAAAAAGTTTGCGGGATTGCATGATGTGGGGAAGGTCACGCGATTTCCGGATAATCAGCCAGACAGATGTAACTGGTATGTAGTAGCGGTGGGATTGATGTGAGCGAACCCGACATCAAAATCGCTGAAGTTCGTTAACCATACCATTATTTTCACCGGTTACCTAACACATTACCTAAGGAAGTGAACAGATGCCCGGGCAGCTTGTATCGCAGCGAAAGAAAAGCTTGGTCCAAAAAAAGCTTGAAACCGCAGCCCCGGCTATCCGCACACAATTCGGCGTGACAAAGATCGGCATCTTCGGCTCGTTTGCCCGTGGTGAGCAGACTCCCAGGAGCGACGTTGATGTGCTCGTCGATTTTGCACAGGGGTATGCCACCCTCCGTAACTTTGTCAGTCTTTCCGACCATCTCGAAGAATTGTTCCGGCGCAAAGTCGATCTGCTCACGGTGGGAGGGATTGACAAATATATTCGTCCCCATGTTGAGGCAGAGGTGATATGGATTGAAGGATGATCTGGTCTGGATCCGGCATATTCAGGACGAGATAGTTTTTTTGAGAAAAATAGCGAAAGACCGGACATTCGACGATCTCACCAACGATGATTATTTTGCGCACGCGGTCAGAAGCGCGATTGAAGTGATCGGAGAAGCCTCGAAAAATGTCCCGGATTCGATCAAAAAACACCATCAGGATATTCCCTGGCGCGATATGGCAGCACTCCGGGACAAGATCATCCACGGGTATTTCCGGATCGATTATTCCATCGTCTGGAGTGTTATTACCGATGATCTTCCGGAAATCGAACCGAAAATCTCCGCTCTTCTCAAGGAACTGGAGGCATCACCTGCTCACCATCGCCCCGCTTCGGGCAAACCGTGACCTGATGCCCATGCCCGTTGGGGTTTGGGATACGGTATCTCCATAAACTGACCTGCCCTGTGAGACCCCGACAAGGTGGCCGAGCGACCCCCCAGGGGGGGGCTTGCTCATTTTTTCAAACTAACTTGGCAACCATACATCGTTCCCATTGTCAGCGCCCGCCTCCATCTGCGAAATCTCCGTCGCCTCATAGTAAGTGCAAAAACGGATTTCGGGATTGCGTGAAGTAAGGGGAATCATTGTTGAAGTACAAAGATGGGGGCTGATGCCCCCATACCCCCAAAAACGATGAACGCCGCCGCCCCCTACGGGGCGCCCCCGCGGCGGTTCGGGTACTGTCTCTCCCCATAATCTGCCCCTTCCAGCGAGATTCCTACGAGGAGACTGGGCGCCCTTATCAAGCGTGGATTCACTCCCGTTTAAAATGTGGTTAGCAGCCCGGCTCGTGGGTTTTTAAAAAGAGAGTTATGAGGCGAAATTTTTTACGCTGATGCGGGTTGTGCAGCGTATGCATCAACCCCGGTTTCCAGCAGTGCTTCTGCATTCAGTGCATCAATTTCATCATAGATGGTCATTAATTCGGTCCATGTTTCGTGAATTTCCCCAAATTCATTCCTGGTCATAATTCTTCCAACCTCCTTTAACCCGTTCTTTCGGGATAGATCTGAATATTGGGGGATATATATTGAAATTTTGCCAACACTATCTGCACGGCAGACGTAAGTAGCAGACCTGTTGGATAACCGGACCCTGATTCGGAACAATCAACCGGATCGCGATTGAAAATTTCCGGGCAGACTTTGATTACGGTTTTCAAACCGGATCCTGATTGATATTTCCCGGGCAGACCCTGACTTCAAATTTTTAATCAGACTTTGATTTCAATTTTGCAACCGGATCCTGATTGCAAACTATTCACCGCAACTAAGATAGCGTTTGAAAAGTTGATCCGGTTGAATCAAACCCTGATTTATAATTCTCAACCGGATCTCGATCTCAATTTTTGAAGCAGATTTTGATTTTGTTTTTTCTATCGAATCCTGATTGTAAAATGGATTTGATGATGCCTTTGTGGTGGCACTTTCAGACGTAAACTTCTTCCGGCAATTCAATCAAATCCCGATTTGAACTTCCCAACCGGATCGTGATTGAAAATTTCCGGGCAGACCTTGATTTGAAATTCTCAACCGGATCCCGATTGCAAACTTTTGATCGCGATCACAATCGCGTTTGAAACATTGATCCGGATCAACCGGGTCTAGATTTTAAATTCCCAATCGGATCGCGATTGAAAATTTCCGGGCAGACTCTGATTACGGTTTTTCTACCGGATCCCGATTTCAAATTCTCAACCGGACTTTGCTTGAAAATTTCCGGGCAGACTTTGATTACGATTTTCCAACCGGATCCCGATCTCATTTTTTCAGCCAGACTCCGATTTGAAATTTTTTTTAAGCAGACCCTGGTTAAAGATCTACCGGAGCCGGGTACGTTCACCCCCCCACTGAAGTTTTTTACCATTACAATCCTACAGGTATACACATACATGGCAGGCATTGAGAGCAGTCCCGGAGTTGGCGAAGAGGTGGAATCCCGCCAGAAGATGGTCTTTACCGGGCTCTGTATCGATCTCCTCATCCTGATCCCGGAGACCATAGCAGCCTTATACTGCCACTCCATGACCCTCACTGCGGACATCATCAAGTGCGCAAACGAGATGCTCGCCACCACCTTTGCCCTCCTGATCATACGGAGGGTGACGCTGGGCGGGAAGTTCACGTACGATTACGGCATGGGAAAGTTCGAGTCCCTAACCCGCATCATCACGGGCGTGGTGATGTTCGCCTCCCTTGCGATCCTGGTCTACTTCACCATACAGAGGCTGACCCATACTGAAGATTTCAATCCCCTTGCCGCATATATCGGCATTCCCCTCCTGATCTTTGCCAGCATCGCGGACGCGTACCACTGGAGGAAAAACTATCGTCTTGCGCAGAAAGAGCCCTCCCCCATCATGGAGGCCCAGTGGCGGCTCAGGCGGGCCAAGACCTTCTCGGACCTGCTCATCGTCTTTGCGCTGAGTCTGTCGCTGGTGCTCATCGAGAACCCCTTGGTGGATTACATCGATCCGGTCGTCTCCTTTATCGTGATTGGTTTCCTGCTGTTCGCGGGATACAGGGAGATCTCCTCCTCACTGCCGGATCTCTTTGACAAGACCCTGGAAGAAGAGCTCCAGATCATCATCCTAAAGGAACTGGTCGGGTCGTTCGAAAAGTTCGATGAGTTCCACGGTGTCCGCTCGCGCCGGTCCGGGACCCGGATTTATATCGACATCTTCCTCGGGTTCGATCCCGAGCAGAAGGTAGGGGATATGCAGGAGAACATCGACTTCTTAAAAGGATCTCTTGAGACCCTGATTCCCGGCAGTGTTGTCTGCATCATTCCCACAAGTGAGAAGGATGTGCAGCCGGTCTCCTCGTGAAGGACGAAATAGTCCATCTGTCAGTGTTTTACCTGGTATACCTCTGAGGACGAAAGTCCCTTTCTATCCTGAAATCCGTCCATAATCTGCAGGACAGTGCATATCCTGTGCGGGAGCGAAGGATCCCGTAATCCCTTAAGGCCGTCCGCTCCTTCTTCTGCCGCTCTTTTCTTTGCATGATGATGGTTACAAATCCGTTCATATCCTCCGGATACGCAGATGTGCACGAACAATCGTTCACGGTCTTTTTTTGTTTCCCCGCCCCGGGCGAGAACCTTTTATACCAATGGACTATAACACTAGTATGTACCTTGTTATGCAAGATACTGTGTTAAACACTTAATGCCCGTATGCCCGCAAAGTCAGCCCTCTCAAATCCCCGGTAGCGAATGACAGGAAATTTTCTTCGCGCTGCCGGGAACCGGGCATACATTTCGACAAGGAAGATGCCATGAATATCCAGTTTAAAAAAGGCGTACTCGAGATCTGCGTTCTCTCAGTCCTGGCCTACAAGGAATGTTACGGGTACGAGCTGGTGTACGAGATCTCCAAGCAGATCGATATCTCGGAAGGTACGATCTACCCGCTCCTGCGCCGCCTCAAAGACGAAGGCTTTGTCACTACCTATCTCCAGGAGTCTGTTGAGGGACCGCCCCGTAAGTATTACCGTCTGACTGAAAGTGGAAGGAAAGAAGAACATGAACTCAAAGAGGAATGGATGCGGTTTACGGCAGCGGTGAACTCGCTCCTTGTGGGGAAGAACCATGCTGCAGAATGAACAGGAATATATCCGGATTTTGAGAGACCGGCTTGAGGGTACCCTTCCGGCCGAGGATCTTGAAGATCTTCTCTCTGATTACCGGGAACATTTCCGGCTCGGCAAGGCGGATGGAAGATCGGAAGAGGAACTCTTCCGCTCGCTGGGCTCTCCCGAAGAGGTGGCAAAAGAGATCCGGGCAACGCATCTTGTGAAAAAGGCCGAGCACACCTGCTCCTGCCGCAATATCTTCCACGCGGTAGTAGCGACCCTCGGGCTTGGCCTGTTCAACCTGGTCTTTGTCCTCTTGCCGTTCCTCCTCCTGATCGCGATGCTCCTCTTCGTCTTTGTGACAGGGGTTGTTTTTACCCTTGTCGGGCCGGCTGCCTTTGTGTACGCACTCCTTCAACTCATGGGCCTGCCCGCATTCTCCATCTGGTTGTCCCCCCTGGCGGGAATCTTTTTGTCGGTGGGGATCACGGCCATCGGGCTTCTCCTGATCATCGGGGACTACTACCTGGCCCGGTTCTTCTACCTCCTGGGCATCCGCTACCTCAAATGGAATATTCGCGTCATTACCGGGACGGTGAATGAATAAATGAGTGCAGAGAAGCCGAAAGAAGAGAAAAGATGCAGGGTCGGGGCATTCCTTTGCGTTCCAGACACAAGGCCGACACGCATAATCCTGTGGCTGGTTGCCATTGCGATCGTATCGTTCGTCATCGGGTTTGGTATCCTCGCAGCCTCGGGCGCTTTTTCATCCGGAGCGGGACACGCAACCACCCCGTTTTCAAAAACCGCGTGGATCCTCTCCAACACCACGGAGTTCCCGCTGGACGGGGCTACTGCCGGAAACGTTTCTGTGAATATGGGTGCAGGAGAGATCACGCTCAACGGCGGTGCTGCGGACAATGACCTGCTGGAGGTAACTGTCTTTTCAAAAGCGCCGGAATGGCAGCCGGAATATTCGTCTTCCCTTGAGGGCCTGGTAAAAACGGTCAGGATAACCGATAAAGGGCATACCGGGAAAGCCTGGTTTGCCGTGGATTCAACGAACCGGTGGGAGATCCGGCTTGCAGACCGGGTCCCGGTTGCTGCTGACGTGCGCATCGGCGCCGGTGATTGCCGGCTGGTACTGGGCACGCTCAATCTCACTTCCTTAGACGTGCATGCCGGTGCCGGGGATACGGTGATCGATTTCAACGGATATCATGGCGGGCGCTTTGATGCTGTCATCATGCACGGCATCGGCGATCTCACGCTGCGTATACCCGCATCGGGTAATTTCCGTATCACCGTTGTCCAGGGTGTCGGCGACATAGCCGGCACGGGATTTATCCTGAACAACGGGGCTTATACTCCCGTCGGATTCAATCCCGCTCTCCCCGTCAATGAGATATTCGTAAAACAGGGTGTTGGCGTTCTTCGCCTTGAGATGGTATGATAATGACAAAAAACCAGAATAATTTATTACGTGTAGATATAAAGGAAGTAAAATTCTCTCCTTTCAGCAGAGCGATAGTTATGAAATGGACAATCCCGATTCTTGTAATCATCGCGCTTTTGGGCGCAATGGTGATTCCTGTATCCGCTGCAGGATCCCCCACCGTAACGATCTCCGACTATAAAGTGAGCCCGTCAGTGCTTATGCCCGACAGCTTCGGCACGCTGACCATTACGATAAAAAATACCGCCAACAGCGCTTCTGTGGTTGAGAAGATTGGGCAGATGTCGGATACCGCCTATGATACCACAAAAACAATGGATATCAATGTCAATATTGAAAATGTCAAAATTGAAGGAAATGGCATTGAAATCCTGAGTAATGCTTACGATCGCGTTGGCGAGATCGGCCCGGGCCAGTCAATCCCCATCACTTTCTCGATTCGCGCCCCCTCAAAGAGCGGTATGTATTATCCTGAAGTCTGGATCGACACAACCGGGGGAAAGAGCACCAAGTATCCCATACCGGTGAATGTCAATACGGCCGTAGGTATCCAGAGACAGGCGATTCTGATCATGGATACGTCGCTTGCCGGTCCTGCAAACCCGGGCGAAGAGATCCCCGTCACCCTCACCATCCGGAATGCGGGACAGACCCTTGCAGATGCGGTCACGATAAAAATCGAGAATATGAGCACGGTGGTAGCACCAAAGAATGCAGATCTCTATCACCTTGGAGCTATCAGCGGCGGTGAGCAACAGACCGTGCAGGTGGTATTCCTGTCAGATAAGAAGGCGAACGCCGGTCTTGTCCGCATACCGGTGCTCATCAGTTACAATGCCATCGATGGCATCTCCCAGACCCGGACAACCGGTATCGACCTGATGCTGAAAGGGAAAGCGGAACTGGGTTTTGTGTCAGTAGATACCAATCCGCCGCGACTTTCAGAAAATACGCCCTTTGATCTCACCGTCCGTATCGAGAATACCGGCACCGGCGAGGCAAAACAGGTGTCAGCAACCGTCGATCTCCCGGCGGAAGGAACCAAAGAGGCATTCATTGGCAAGATCAAGCCCGGGAATGATGCGCCCGCCATCTTCCTCCTCGAAGGGGCAAAGGGAGGCAGTCACCCCTACAATCTCTCCATCACCTATACCGATGATATGGGTGTGCACACGATGAACCGGCCAATGAACCTGAGAGTGCCGGTAGCAGACGGGTCCGGCAATATCATCCTCGGTCTCATCCTGTTAGCCATACTCGGGTTCCTTGCCTACCGGTACTGGTACCTGCCAAAGAAGAACGGGGACGGAACACTCCCATGGGTAAGAAAGAACTAAAGGTCGCATTCCTGCTGGCCCTGCGTTCGCTCCAGCGGGGAAGCAGGTCGAGCGTGATCTTAACCATCCTGATCATCGGGATGTGCTTTACCAACATGATCTTCCTGCCCGGGCTCTTCAACGGGATCGGCCAGAGCATCACCAAACAGGTCGTGGACTACGAGATCGGAAACGTGCTGGTCAGCCCCAAGTCCGGGGACCAGTACGTCTCCGACCTTGGCGCAACGCTCTCGCTCATCAACGGTATGCCCGGTGTTGAGAGGGCCACCCCCCACTTTACCAAGGGGGCGACCCTCAAGTACCGCCAGCGTATTCTCGGGGCCTCGGTACGGGCGATATCGCCCAATGACGAGAAGTCCATCTCCCCTCTCTATACAAAGATGATCGCCGGCAGTTATCTCGGGCAGGATGATACCGGGGAAGTGATCATCGGAAAGCCCGTAGCAGGTGATGCCTCGATCCGGCAGGAGGACGAGTTCCAGTCCTCACTTGGCGGCGTCCGGGTCGGCGACTCGATCACGATCGATTATGGCAACGGGTACGTGAAGGACTACCGGGTAAAAGGGATCTATTTCACCGGCTGGAGCCAGGCGGACAGTGCAGTCTACGTCACGTCAACAGATATGGCGCTGGTGGACCCAAAGGCGGTTGACAATGCCGATTACATCACCGTCAAGGCAAAACCCGGCTACTCCGAGACGTTCATCAAGAACGAGCTGATCCAGTACGGGGTCTCGCAGAAGGTCCAGACCACCAGTGACCTCCTGGCAAAGAGCATGGGCCGGGCACTCCAGAGTTTTGCCATCATCAACATGGTCTCTTTGATCGTGAGCATCATCATCACTACGGTCGTTCTCTTCATCGTCATAACGATCAAGACCATCAACAGCCGCCGGCAGATCGGGATCTTGAAGGCAATCGGCGTGGACAAGGAAGTCATCATGCACAACTACGGGTTCCAGGTGATCATTCTCGGGGTACTGGGTATCATCCTGGGGATCATCGTTACGCTGGGCCTTGCAGCATACATGGCAATTCACCCGGTCGTTACTCCCGAATGGTCTGCGACCCTGTACATCACGCCCATGGATCTTCTCGTCAATTCCGTGATCCTGTTCTGTGCAGCAGTTGTGGCCGGGTATGTGCCCGCCTACCAGGTATCGCGCGAGGATATCCAGACCGCCATGAGGGCCTGATGCCATGATCGCGATTACCGATTTACAGAAGATCTACCGGATGGGGGATGTAGAAGTCCGGGCACTTGACGGGGTAACACTCGATATCGCGAAAGGCGAGTTCCTTGGGATCATGGGGGCGAGCGGGAGTGGCAAGACCACACTCCTGCACATGCTGGGTCTCCTGGACATACCAACCTCCGGCGGCATCGAGATCGACGGGACGGATGTCTCATTGCTCAATGACCACGAGAAGACCATGTTCCGGCTCTACAAGCTCGGGTATGTCTTCCAGGATTACGCACTGGTCCCGGATCTTACCGTGATGGAGAATGTCTCCCTCCCGGCAATGCTGCGCAAGGATCTTACCGAGAAGCAGTACCATGATGCAAGTATTGACATCTTAACCAAGATCGGGATGCTCGACCGGCAGGACCATCTCCCCCGGGAACTTTCGGGGGGCCAGCAGCAGCGGGTCTCGATCGCCCGGGCGATCGTGAACAAGCCCGATATCCTGTTTGCCGATGAGCCGTGTGCCAATCTCGATACAGAGAACTCCCGGATGGTGCTTGATCTCTTCAAGGAGATCAACGAGGAGATGCAGCAGACGATTGTCATGGTCTCGCACGAGGACTGGCACAAGGAATATTTCCACCGTATCATCCGTCTTCAGGACGGGAAAGTGATCAGCGACGGTACGACCGGTACGAAAGCCCATTGATCTGCGGATGTCAGATCCTGTACCTATTTTTTAGATCCCGGTTCATAGTACTTATATCACTGATTCTGTCATGGACGAGATCCCTATAGAACAGATTATACGCTCCCGCCGCCGGAGCATTTCCCTTGTCATCACACCGGACGGGCACCTGATCGTGCGGGCCCCGCTCAAGGCACCGGCAGCCCTTATCAACAAATTTGTGAACGAGAAGAGCGGCTGGATCAAAAAGAAGATCGGGGAGATCCGGCAGCGACCCGCTGCAACCGAGCACCGGTATGAAGAGGGCGAGACTTTTTTCTACCTCGGGCGGGCCTACCCGCTGCATATCGTGGAGAGTGGCAAGAACCCCATTGAACGGACGGACCGGCTGTGCGTATGCCGGACGCTGATCCCCGATATCAAGCACCGGCTGAAATGCTGGTACGTGCAGGAGGCACAACGGGAGATCCATGCCCGCTGCATGTGGTTCTCGATGACCACCGGGTATACGCCGAAATCGATCCGCATCTCAGATGCCCGCAGGCGCTGGGGTTCCTGCACCAGCACCGGGGGGATCAACTTCAGCTGGCGGCTCATCCAGGCACCGCTGGAGATTGTGGACTATGTGATTGTCCACGAACTGGTTCATCTCAAGCAGCACGATCACTCGAAGAAGTTCTGGAGCAAGGTAAAAGAGATCATGCCGGACTATGAGCGGCGCAGGGAGTGGCTCCGGGAGAATGAGCGGCTGCTGAGGATATGAGACCTATCCCTCAAACACCTCTCTCTCCGGCCGTGGCTGCATCCGCCCCATCCAGCGTTCAGGATCCTCAAGACGGGAAAACCCGCACTTCCCGTACATCCCGTGGGCATCACTCGTCTTTAGGAGCCACTGGTACACATCCTTAAGTTCCGGGTGGGTGATGGCGAACCTGACCATTGCCTGTCCAATCCCCCGGTGGCGATAGTCTTCCGCAACGATCACGTCAAGAACATACGCAAACCTGACCTTGTCCGATACCACGCGGAGGAACCCGACCTGCCGCCCGTCCGTATCGTATGCGCCGACAACGAGTGCCGAGTTGTGTATCCCTTTTGCGATCTCGTTTTTGGTAATGCCGAAACTCCAGTAGGTCTTTGAGAGCATGCCCTGGATATCGTCAATCCGGAGACGACCCGGTTCCGCTGAAATATCAGTGTTCATGAGATCCTGATCCCTTTGATGCTCCTTATTGCAAAAGAATATGATCGTTCAGGACCCCCGCCCCGGTATGGTGTGCAGTCTCCCCTGCAGGGAATCACACCCGCAAACGACAGGGACTCTGTCGTTCATTACAACAATGCCCCGGCCGCAATCCCCACCGCGTACAGCACCATCGCGACATGGAAGCAGGGAAGCACCTTAAGTGCTGTTTCGGGCGACCGGTCTTTGAGGATCCTCCCATTGGCATAGAGCAGGAGTACCAGTCCCGCACAGATCCCCATCCGGGCTATCCCGTCCAGCCGGGTCATGAATATGAACGCGGTCACAACATGAACCGCGGTAAACCCGGCAATCCAGTACGCGGTCCCGTTCATGCTGAACAGTGTGGGGATCGTATTCATGCCCCGCACCCGGTCATTTGCCACGTCGATCAGATCATTTGCACCAAGGTGGGCAAGCGCAAACGGGTAGAAGAACGCAAAGTACAGGAGTGCATTTAAGTCCGGGCTGCCGACGCACAGGTAGCCTGCAACCGGGAACAGGGCAAAGTCCGTCCTGCCGATAAGCTGGGCAAACGGGAACTTCTGCTCACGTTTCTCTTCCTGGTAGAAGATCTCGATCGCAAAGCAGTAGATCATCAGGATGAGCACATAGACCGAATGCGGTGATGGAAGGGTGAGGATAAGGCAGGTGGTGACTGCAGCAAGGATCAGGAACAGTACTACCGCGCTCCGCGGGGAGACAAGCCCGGCCGGGAGCGGTCTTGTGCCAAAGACCCTCCAGTATTTCGTCAGTTTGTCGGTCTCGATGTCCTTCCGGTCATACTCGCGATCAATATAATCGTTCAGCACCAGCCCGGCTTCAAACCCGAAAAACCCGATGATGGCAACAGTCAGGAGGGTAACCCATGAGAAACCTCCGTAGGTGACCGTGGCGAGAAGGTACCCGGAGCAGAAGAGCAGGGGCCAGGCAAACGAGAATTGCAGGCGGGTGAGATCGATATATGCCCGCAGGGTCGCATTCATCCCTTAACCGGTTGGCATTTTTCCCTAATACTCGCTGCGATCCTGTGCGTTTCAACCGGGCCCGTCTCCCGGCATGGGTCCGTTGAAATATTTCTATGACCCTCGGGCGGAATCCAGTCATATCCTCTATCCTCGTGATCCTGACCCTTTCTTTGCCCGATGTTTCAAAAATTGTTTCAAAAATAGCTTTTTGCGGGTGATCCTATAAGGCACCCCTTGCAATACCGAAACAAGTGTGCTGTATTCCTGTTCTGGAGATCTTCACGTTGTGATAATCCGTACAGGGAAACCTCCCCTTTTTCCATTGAGGATGATCATGAACCCGTTACCCCCGTCATCAAAGATAATACTCGAGATCCTGTGCACTGACGGTGCAATGACCCACAAGGATATCGTGAGTAAATCTCACTGTTCTCCCAGAACCGTGCGCTATGCATTAAAAAAACTCAAGGAGAATAAACTTCTCGTAGAGAAGATGAACTTCCGGGATATGCGCCAGATTATTTACCAGTTCCGGAAAACACCGTTGCTTGAATCTGAGCGGAAATCCTGTGAAGTATAATTACGAAAAACCAGGTAAACCAACATCTCCCGTTCGACAGGACCAAAAATACTCCCCGGGTTATCTGACGGAAATTCGATCGGTAAAAGAACCCCGGGTGTATTCTTCGTCTTCGAGCCATAGAGTTCTTCTGACGTGAGATTTCCATAGAAGCGAGTGTTTATTTTCGTTTCAGGGTTTTTACAAAGTTTTCCTTAAATCTGCCTGACCGGGTCAGGAAAGATACCTGCCCGGAGCTTTTACAAATAGTATAAAAAGTTCAAGCCCAATCAGAAGATGTGGAATATCATGACTGAAACAACAGACGTAACAGATGGAATGATAACCTGGACGAGCCTCATGCCCTGGTGGCTGGTGCTCCTCTGGGGGATTTTATCCTTAATCATCGGGATCATGTTCCTGACCACTCCCGGTATAACCACCCTGATCATGATCACCTTCATGGGGGCGTACTGGCTCGTTGGAGGTTTCTTCACCCTTGGCAGTCTTGCGGTTGATAAATCCAACATGGGTCTGAAGATTTTCCTGGCTGTCGTGAACATTCTTGCCGGCATTATCATCCTCCTGTACCCGCTGTACAGCACCGTGTTCATCCTCTCCTTCTTTGCGATCTTCATCGGGTTCTGGGGAGTGTTTATTGGTGCTGCGCACCTGTTCCAGGCCTTCAAGACCAAGGATGGCGGCACCGGGGTAATCGGGATCTTCAGCATCATCTTTGGTATCATCATCCTGGTCTTCCCGTTCATCGCCGCAGAAGCCATACCCTTTATTGTGGGCGTGGTTGCCATCGTGACCGGTATTGCAGCGGTTATAGCTGCGTTCCAGGTAAAGAAGGTCGAGGCCACTCTTACAAATTAAGCGATTTCATCTACTCAATTTTTTTAACCCCTATCCTTAACGGAACACTTCGGGGAACGTATCTCCTGCCCGGGTACTACCAGTCAGGATTTATCCTCAGGACCCCTATAGGAGATGATGGGATCTTTTTTTATCCGCACGGAAACCCCGTTCGATATCAAGGAGATATTCGCCATGCACAATGATGCATTCGCGCAGGATGGCGAAGCCCGGTTAGTCAATGCGCTGCGCAATGACGGTGATTTCTCCGCGGATCTCTCCCTTGTGGCAATTCACGACGACCGGATCATCGGGCACGTGCTCTTCCCCCCGATAACTATCGAGTCGGATGATGCAACCCAAAAGGGCGTTCCTGCCCGTGCGCTCGCACCGCTTGGCGTAGACCCGGCGTTCCAGTGCCAGGGTGTCGGTGCGGCCCTTTTGGAAGAAGGGCTCAACACCTGTCGGCGGCTCGGGCACCGCGCCGTGATTGTTGTCGGCCACCCTGGCTATTATCCCCGGTTCGGGTTCTCGACAGCCCGGTCCTTTGGTATCACCGCCCCCTTCCCCTGCCCGGATGAGGCGTTCATGGCGATCGAACTGGTACCCGGGGGCCTTGATGGTGTGCACGGGACCGTACGGTATCCTCCTGCATTCGATGCAGAGGGCGCCCACACGGGATAATTGTTCAAATCCTTTTTTTACCTCCCGGAAGAGTTAACCCTCTGTTTTTTGTTCTGTTCATACCAGAGCGGATATACCCAGCAACACACAAGCTGTACAGTACGATGGCAGTGGAAACGATCAGGTCTCTGGGTGCGGGGTTTGGCAATACTCTTGCCGGATTCACCAGTCATGACGGCATTCCTACTCTGGTCGAACCCCTGGACCCGGTGGAACCGGCACTCAGGAAATACACCAATGAGTTCTGGACCTCCCGCCAGCGCCAGGCCTCTTCCATTCACGAGATCTCGTACCGTGCCTGTTTCAAACCCCAGCTCCCCCGGTTCTTCATCAGCCTCCTGGCAAAGAAAGGCGATACCGTTTACGATCCTTTCAGCGGCAGGGGAACAACCGTCATAGAAGCCGGGCTCCTGGGGCGCAATGTTATTGCAAACGATGCCAATCCCCTCTCCCGGATCATGACCGAACCCCGGTTCTTTCCGCCCGATTATAATGCAATAGAGAAACGGCTCGTAACTGTCCCGCGTGAGTGCGGAACTACCGATATTGACCTGTCCATGTTCTATCATCCCGGTACCGAGAAAGAGATCATTGCCCTGCGGCAGTACCTGATGGAACGGCATGCCGCCTCCCGGGATGACCTGGTCGATCGCTGGATTGCGATGGTTGCAACCAACCGCTTAACCGGGCATTCTCCGGGGTTCTTCTCGGTCTATACCCTTCCCCCGAACCAGGCGGTATCCCCGTTGAGCCAGCAGCGGATCAACCTGAAACGAAACCAGGTGCCGGAGTACCGCGACACCCACCGGATCATCCTAAACAAGACAAAAAGCCTGCTGCGCAGCGTCACCCCCGATGAACTGAAGAACCTGAACCATGCCGGCAAAAACGCCCGGCTGCTGACCGGGGACTCCCGGGCTACCCCGGAAATTCCTGCCGGTTCCGTGCAGCTCACGGTCACGTCACCGCCCTTTCTCGATATTGTCCAGTATAAGGATGACAACTGGCTTCGCTGCTGGTTCAATGGCCTCGATGACAAGGATATTGGGAACCGGATCACGATGGCAAGAACGGTAGTGGCATGGTCAGAGGTGATGGGTGCGGTATTTGCCGAGCTCTACCGCATCACCCGTCCCGGGGGCTATGTAGCGTTTGAAGTCGGCGAGGTGCGGAAAAAGTCGATCCGGCTCGAAGAGCACGTGGTACCGCTGGGGATTTCTGCCGGATTTACCTGTGAATGCGTGCTCATCAACCAGCAGACCTTCACCAAAACCTCCAATATCTGGGGGGTCGATAACATGGCATCCGGCACCAACACCAACCGGATTGTCATCTTCTCAAAAGATGGCTGAGATCTGCTGTCATGGCAGTGAGCAGCCATCACAGATTTTTACCGTGATTTATGAGCATAAATCACAAAATAATATCCAATGAAAACCCGGACCGGATCGAAAAAGATCGCTGTCTGATGTGATTATCTGCAGCCCGCCACGTATTGGTAGTTTATCGGAGTGGCTTAAACAAAGCAATCATTTTATTATTTATGCCTACGTTTTAATTCCAGTGCATACCTGAACGTGCAGGTAAAGGCGGAAATCATCACCCCGGAAGATGCTGTTCTCAATATACGTTTTTTTTAAAAAAAGCCCGTATGAAATACGCCGTTCCCCCGTGACCGATACGACCCCAAACCTGTGTTGTTATAACGGTGAGCGGTGGAGCACATCTCATGAACTCACGTCTTGAACCAGAACCGGATAAATCAATCCTAAAAAATTCTACGAAGATAATTCTCTGCCTTCTCCTGTTGATGGTGTCTGTTGCAGTTGTGTCCGGTGCGCCCAGCTATCCCATAAATTCCACGGTCTTGACAACCAATGACCGGCTGATCAGTCCTTTCCCTGTGCCACTATCATCACCCGAACTTATCCGACACGATGATGTTGCAAATTATTCAGCCTATGGTTATGGGTTCTGGAATTACACCCCGGGGCTGAGCTATGAAAGAAGACTGAATCTCACGTCACCCGGGTATGCCAACAGATCGGTTACACAGAATGCAAGACTTCTGAATTTCTTTGCCATAACCGATGTCCATATAACCGACGAAGAATCTCCTGCATCAGCGATATTCTTTGGTATTTTCAGCAATACATCCTCGGCATATTCTCCGGTTATGCTCCTGACTCCCCAGGTGCTCGATGCAGCGGTCCAGACAATAAACAACCAGCACCAGCAAAAACCCTTTGATTTCGGTATCTCTATCGGCGATTCCGCCAACAGCGCCCAGCACAACGAACTCCGGTGGTATATCGATAACCTTGACGGCAAATTGATAAAACCCTATTCCGGTGGAGTGAAAGATCCGGTCCCCGGGCCACTCAACGATTACCAGGATCAATTCCAGGCAGCCGGACTTGATCCAGCGATCAAATGGTACCAGACCCTCGGCAATCACGATCATTTCTTTACGGGCTTCCTGCCGCCGAATAATTATTTGCAGCAGACGTTAATCGGCACGGATATCATCAACCTGGGAGACGTATTCGCCAACTCTTCCGGTCTCGACAGCCGGGG
The DNA here is from genome assembly GCA_025358115.1 of Methanomicrobiales archaeon. Lineage (GTDB taxonomy): Archaea > Halobacteriota > Methanomicrobia > Methanomicrobiales > Methanospirillaceae > Methanoregula. Next base: position 26,153 of record JANYKQ010000080.1, read on the forward strand.
TAACTATATGGGTTCAATCAACGGTTCAACGCCCAATGGTACGGTTATAGGAGTAGGTCCCAACAGTTCCTTTTCCACCGTTCCGCAGGTGAGTGCAGCCGATCCGGACCGTTATGCACTGAACACATCGGCGTGGATGAACGAATTTTTTAATACTACGTCAAGTCCCAATGGGCATGGATTCAATCAAGCTAATGTATCAGAGGGATTTGCCTGCTATTCCTTCGAACCGAGGTCGGACGTACCGATAAAGGTTATCGTGCTCGATGATACCCAGAGCAATACCGATCCTGTCGATACCGGCTCTCTCGGTTATGGGCACGGCTCTCTTGACAAGAAACGCTATGACTGGCTGGTAAACGAGCTTGAGAATGGTCAGCGTGACGGGAAGCTCATGATAATTTCCGCTCACATACCCATCGGAGTCCGATCGTATCCTGATATGGCGGGCTGGAGCAAATATGCATATGTGTCGCAAGACGAGCTGATTGCCAAACTTAAATCCTATCCGAACCTGGTTCTCTGGATCTCGGGACATCTTCATTTAAATCAGGTTACTGCATTTGCATCAGACGATTCCAGCCGTCCTGAATATGGATTCTGGGAGGTCCAGACCTCATCATTACGGGATTATCCTCAGAATTACCGCACGTTTGATATTGAACGCAACACCGACAATTCGGTTTCAGTCTTTATAACCGACATGGATCCGTCAGTCAGTGACGGGTCACTGGCTGAGAAGTCGCGTTCGTATGGTGTTGTGGCGCAGCAGACCGATCTCAATCCGCTCATCCCATCGCCAAAAGGTATCTACAATGCAGAACTCGTCAAACAATTAAGTCCTGAAATGCAGGTGAAAATTGGGAATTTATTCACAACCCCGGTCGTAATAAATGGTGGCGATGATTCAGGTCCCTCCAACATCAAAACGGTTGCCACAACCATGACCGAAACCGTGAACGTTGGCGGGGGATCTGCCGTGACCAAGGCGGAGATGACCGGTATTAATCTTGGAAAGAACCTGGTAATCACCGCAATGCCCCGGAACAACCTGCCTGCATCAATGGCTGCCCCGCCAACAACGGTTTACCAGTACATTTCAATAACCTCCAGTACAATTCCGGGTGTTGTTGATCACACCGTTTTTGATTTCAGCGTCCCGCAATCATGGCTCACCGAACATGGGTTCGCCATTGGTGATATTGTCATGATGCATAACGTGAATGGACAATGGCAGACACTTGAAACCAGGTTTGTTTCGCAAAGTAACGGGAACGTTCTTTACGAGTCAACAACTCCCAGTTTCTCATACTTTGCAATTGCCTATCAAAAGGGTAATACTACTATGGGACTGGCAACTCCCGTCCCAACCCCGGCCACATCAGCACTGGCAAAAACTTCGGTAACAAGTACACCTGGTTTACCGGTTGCAATAACAACGAAAGAGACCCGGAATATAGCCCCTGCACCCGCTGTACCCCCGGTAGAAGGAACGCCCCTGACTACCATTGTTATCGGTATTGTTGGTACAATTGCCATCATCGTGGCTGCATTTCTCGTAAGACGCTGGTGGATTCGCCGGCAGAACCCGGCACTCTTCCGAAATTACGACTGAACCGGTGATCTGCAGAGGGATACACCCTCCCTCCTTTTTTTAGACCACTTACCTGACACACCTTTTTATTGATAAATAGAGGTAATATACCGTATCATGTGTGCGGCACCGCGATCACTGGATGGACCGGGATTACTTTACCCCCTGATACGGACAGGGTACTGGGCACTCCTCTGCCTGGCACTGCTTGTCATCATTACCTGCATACCTGTGCAGGCTGCAGATCCCGCATTATCTGCCGGTGAGAGTATTTTCCCTTTGCAGCAGGCTCACCTCGCATGGATGGCAGAAGTTTCTGACGTAGAGATGGTTGCGTCGATTGCCTATGTTGAAACCCTCTATGGTGCCGACACCGGCACCATGACCTCCCTGCATTCGGATTTCTCGAATGACAAGTCAGCTGTCGGTTCCGTCACATCGCTGCCGGCCCTGAACAACCAGACCGCCCGGATGCAAAAGACCGCTCTGGCATTTAACCGGGAGACGATCAACAAGACAAACGCCCACCAGGGAAAGATCGCTGACCTGAAGGTACAGACAGCCAAGGCCGTCAATGGCAATCCCTACATAGCGATGAAAAAAGATGCCTACTGGGCCACCCGGAGCACTCACCAGCTGGATGATTTCGATACCTGGGTTACCCGGACCCAGAAAACCTTAGATACCCTGCGGGACCAGGGCTTTATCGTAACTGATACCCAGCCGTATCTCAACCGCTTTGCCAGCTTAAAGACTGAAGTGAAATCTTCTCTTGATGCAAAAGATTTCGACCGGGTTGATGCCACTGCTCTCCGGATCCGGGATCGCTCCTCTGAAATTTCCAACCGTATTGCTGCGATCCAGGGGCAGGTTTCCCAGGATACGTCCGCAGAATTCCGGATTGACGAGGCTGACCGGGTCATTGCCCGGGCCGGCCGGATGAACCGGCAGCTTGTCGAGCAGATCCTCGATATCGGTGCTGCGGACCCGGCTCTTTACAAACTGAAGACTGATGCGAGACTGGCTCACGGAGCACTGAACGGCGGGCAGATGGGCCTTGTCTCCACCCAGCTCACTCTTATCAAGAAAGATTATCGTGACCTCGCTGCGGCATACCGCGATATCGCGGTCAGTTCCATCCTGCCTGACGGTATGGCAGATAGCTTGAAAGCAACGTCGATCTCTCTTGAGGCTACAGCTGACCGGATAGGTGAATCCTGATGACTTCCTGTACCCGCCGTTTTATCAGACCCGTCATATTCCTTCTCATCCTCTGTATCCTGGCAGCCGGTTGTACTTCAAAAACCACGGTACAACCCATTCCTGTAACAACGGTTCCTGCTACCCACCCGGTAACAAAAGTTCTTACCCCGGTCCCGACGACTCAGGTAACGGTTACGGATGATGGATCAAAGACCTGCAGCCAGCTGAAAGGAACCATTGCCATTCCCGGGCAAGTATGCCCGGCGATCTGGCTGAATGCCTCCGACAGTTTCAGCTGCTGTTCGAAACTCCCCGTTTCCGCAAAGACAACAAAACCGGGCCTGGTGGTTGCACCCCTCGATCTGCGGATCACCAGCAATGATACGTTTGTCGTTATCGGAACCGGGTAAAAGCCCTTATTTCCGGGACTTTTTCTTCTTCTTTTACTGTGCCGCACCCACGGCGTAAAAAAGCACGCCTTTAAAGTATCACCACCCCCAATAGATATGCATGGTTACCCGTATCAGGCGGTATGCGCAGATCGTGGATGTGCTGGGCCAGTACGGCTTCAGTATAGGGCTTGAAAAATTGTTCCCCGGCAGGGCCGGGTTCCGTCTCCCCTCTTCCGGCAAAGCCCCGGAGTCATCCACCGTGTACGAGCGGATACGGCTCACGCTTGAGGACCTGGGCCCGACCTTTGTCAAGTTCGGGCAGATCATGAGCACCAGGACGGAACTGCTACCGCCTGAACTGATTGAACAGCTCAAAAAACTCCAGGATCACGCAAAACCCATCCCGTTTTCTGAAGTACGGGCCGTGATCGAAGAGAACTGTCCCGATATTTATGACTGGTTCTGTGAGATCGATGAGACCCCCGTAGCCTCTGCCTCGATCGGGCAGGTTCACCGCGCCGTCCTCAAGAACGGGACCCGGGTTGCCGTGAAGATCCAGCGCCCGGGTATCGGCGAGATCATCGAGACCGATGTCACGATTCTCAAATCCATGGCAGAACGGATCGAGACGGTCTTTCCCGAGACCCGTATCTATAACCCCTCCGGCATGGTGGATGATTTTGCCCACCAGATCGTCAAGGAACTGGACTATACCCGGGAAGCTCGCAATGTCGAGCGGATGACCCGGAACTTCCGGGATGAGCCCGGCATCCGGTTCCCGAAAATTTACTGGGAGTATACCTCCCCGCACATGATGGTGATGGAATTTGTTGAGGGTGTCAGGATCGATGACCCCGAAGCGATCACCGAAATGGGACTCGACCCGCACGAGATTGGTGTGCGGGGATTCCATGCCTATCTCAAGATGATCTTTGAGGATGGTTTCTTCCACGGGGATCCGCATCCGGGAAACCTGTTTGTCACCAGGGAAGGAGATATTGTCTTTTTGGATTTCGGGATCGTGGGAATCCTTCGTCCTGAGAAACGGCAGAATTTTATTAACCTTCTCTTTGCGCTGGTCACCGATGATATCGAGATGATGCTCCGGTCCCTTGAGGGCTTTGGGATCGTCATTGCCGAAGAGGACCGGGAACCACTGCGGGACGATCTCTACATTATGATGCATGATTTCGGTGGCGGGGATTCGGTTTCGCAACTGAACTTCCATCTTGTGGTTACCGAGCTCACCGAATCGATGCGCCGCTACCGGCTCAAAGTGCCCCTGAACCTGATGCTGCTCTTAAAGGTCTTTATGATGGTCCTTGATATCGGTGTCAGGCTGGATCCGAAGTTCAACTTAGGAAAAGAAGTCACACCCTACTTAACGAAACTTGCCGATACCAACACCCTATCAGCCAATTATATCAAGCGGGCATCATCATCGCTGCTTGACGGGGTCGATGCCCTGCTGGACATGCCCCGGAATCTCAACCTGATGCTGCGGCGTTTGTCTACGGGAACATTCAAGCTCGAGATTGTGGACACCGATATCCAGAAACTTCAGATGTCCCTTGACAAAGCGAGCGATAAGCTGATGATCGGTATGGTCGTCGCCTCGCTGGTGATCGGATCTTCCTTAGTCCTCCAGTCCTCTTCGTTTACCCTGCCAAAGGAAGTCTCGTGGATTGCTATCCTGGGCTATACCGCTGCGGTACTGGTCGGGTTCTATGCCATCTACCATGTTATCTTCTTAAAATTCCGGATGGAACGGTAACCTTCCGGTTACTTTTCCCTATTCGCAGTTCGCCCGGACAATCTCCCAGGCCTTTATTTTTTCTGCAAGGGTATACCGGGTGTTCGCCGGGCTTGTTGATGGCAGGACAACATTTTCCCTTGCGGGTGCCAGGTTCATCCGGTGGAAGTACCGGCCGGCAGTGGTCCCGTTCAGCACGATGAGCCGCACCGTTGGGTGAGCGGTGAGAAACCCCTGTATATCATTGAAGACCGGTTCCCGGATCTTTTCATCCGCACTCCCATTACGCGAACAGGTAAGGACAACGTCCCAGAGTGCGATATGATGCCCGGTGAGTGACGCTACCCGGTCCCGGTACGGGAGCCGGTGATCGATGGCGAAGAGCGCATCCATGATCTTCCAGAAATGGTTCTGCGGGTTTCCGTAATACTCGCTGTACCGGAGTGACTGTACACTGGGAAAACTGCCCAGGATAAGGACATAAGGAACATCCCCGGTGAGGGGAAGAAAACCTGCCGGGGCGGCAGCAGGGAAACAGGTTCTGCACTGATCGGCCATAACCGGAGTCTCCCCTTAAGGAAAATCAAAAATCAGGGTCCTTTAAAATAGAGATTGCAATGGCATTGTCCCTGCTTTGAGACTTCCTCTTTATGGTATACGCAGGGACATTCAATTGCCCGGTCTTTCTCTTCGTCCCCGCTCCGGAGTCGGCAGGG
>JANYKQ010000097.1 GCA_025358115.1 Methanomicrobiales archaeon
CAGGTCGCTGATGCGCCCTGTAACCGTCGCTTTGTCCCCCACCCGTACAAGAAGCCCGTGCCCCCATCAGGGGGCTATCCTGTCCCGGCCCAGCGGCCCGAGGGAGCACCGCTTCAGGGCGCGAAGGTAACGAACCGCATCAGCGGTGAGTCCGAGCCCCTGATGCGTCGTGCGGACGAGTCACTGAGCGTTAGTCATGTACCTGCATCACGAAGTCTTCACGGTTATTGTATAGTAATGCCTGGCTCTCTCTCTCACTTCAAAGCAGGTAATTGTCTCACGCTTCTTTTTGATCTGGTCCGCGATGGTTCTTGGGACAAGGTAGAGGGGTATACCCTCAATCTGCTCCACGGTGCTTTCTGGAGATTCCGTTTCACCGGGCATCACGACCTCCCTGGAATATCAGTATCGATGCGAGTTTCAAATATCGCAATTTCTTCCCAGGTTACGAGCCGAGAAGCCGGGTGAGAAAAAGAATTTTTAATCTTCCGACACAACATTTGAGTCAGCCCCTACTGTTATACTTGGTATTCGGTGGGTGGTTGCAGGGGCAATCTGTTTCGCGACGAGGGCCCCTGCTTTTCCTTCTTCGTTATTCACGTTCTCACCCGGTGCATGAGTGCGTGAACTTTCCCCAATGGTTTTTAGTTTTTTCATAATGTACTCCTTCGTACCGGATTTTACGGGGAACACGTCCTGGAATTGCAGGAATTGCTATGAGCCCCTGGACCCGATTGTAAAAGATGGGTTTATGTGAATTATAAAGTTTCGGTTTTAGGGGTGATACGGGCTTAAAATCGGAAAAGGAGGGCTATACACTTTCACACCACACACTTCGCAATATTTATTTAGATGCAATTATTTTGTGGGTCGCGTGAAACAATGAGTAATCGAATTTCCCGGAATTGAACGTACTATTTTCGATGGAATCGGAGGGGGCTGTCAGGCCGCAGCGGCCCACGTTCGCACCGGGCGAGTGCATCAGCGCGAGGTCGGGGGGAACGTGTCACTGAGCGTACTGCGTGAGTACGATCAACAGCGACGAACATTCCGCGAAGCGGTATGTGAGGAGCGGGCGGGAGCAGCCGCTGGCGCCGGAGCAGCGCGACAAGCCAGGGGCGTACTGCATCTCAACCGGGCAACTCCGGGAAAGCAAGGGAGAGTCTGTGAGCGGAGCGGAACGGAGGGGAGCGAAGCGAGCGGTAGTGCAGCGGAGACGAACAGTCTCGACCGATCTTCATGTCAGCAAAACAAGATCTCGTTGGGGAAGCCCACGCGGCGAGGGGCGGAGCCCCATTGAGCGTAACATCCTCAAGAAAAAAACTCAATTTCTTTTGAACAGGTCCCGGTGTTGATCGCCGCCCGCGTCGCACGCTTCGCACAGCTTCGCCGTGCTCGCCCCCGCTCCGTGACCGGCTCCCCTTATTCCAGGCTAAAACCCTGTTTTTCAGACCTCCCCGGAAAAAACGACCCTCATATTCGCATTCCGGCAGCCTTTTCGGGGTCCGGATGGGGTAAAATAGGTTGCTAAAATAGCATCGATTTAAGGCCCTTTGGTGGGCTTTAGGAGAGATGGGATTCTGCCGTATTTTGGCAAAAAGGGCGAGAATTGAGCGTATTTTTCAAACATAGCAAAACGGACGATTTTACGGGGTTTTCCGGGTGGGGGTATAGCAAACGGAGCCCAAATTGGGCTTATTTTCCCTCAGGTTTCATCCCTCCTTACAAAAGGTGTCTCCATCGAAGGGTAAATGAAGAGAGGGAGATCGTCTCATCCTCCCATCCCCGTAATAATCCCAACCACCTGCTGCGCCGTCACCGGGTCCACCACACGGGCCAGCACGAGACCGGCCATCGCGACGAACACGGTCCAAAACACTCTCTTCACCTGCTCGTTCTTCCCGAACGCCTCTATCGCTGCATCCGCATCTGCCTTCATCGCCTTCTGGATAAGTTTTGGCAGGAACACAAACAAAGGAAGGAACAAGATCGCAGCACCGATGAACGCAAGCGTGATCTCCGCCCGGCCCGCAAGGAAGATCCCGACCGGGACCGCAAACACACCGGACATCATCGTAGCCATCCCAACCTCGCCAAACCAGAAGTAATGCCGTTTCTCGGCATAGTTCAACCGCTCTGCATCAGTAAGACCGGAGAGATCAAAGATGCCAAGCGTGTTCAGCATCCCGTACCAAACCGCGTGAGTCTCTTCCGGGTCCGCAACGAGACCAAGGAACAGCACCGCGATCGGTACGATGAGAAGAAGAAGAGGAAGATGGGCCAGCACCAGGACAATCCCGAGCAGGACACCGGTGCCGCAGATGGCACACCGGGTCTGCACTTCATTCTCGAACATCGGTACTCTCAGCAATCCGGATCTCGAACACCGGGCTCGTGTACCCACCATTCCCCGGGCTGAAATCCCGGACCCGGCCCATCTGGGCAAACTTGCGCCGACCGGTCCGGATCTGAACCGTGTGGATACCGGGCGAACGCGGGTAAACCCGGCGACCATCGATATCATGCATTTCCTCATAAGGCGGGATGTCGAACCAGTCCGGCCAGAACCGGACGCCTCGCGGGATATCCGTACCCCGGCGCAGGTCCTGCAGGCGGATAGGTGCGAGGTTATCATAGATCACGTCGATGATCAGGTTCTCATCGCCCTGCTCCGGGTGCAGGTCAAGTTCATAGAAGATGGGATTGCGGCGCACTTCATCCCGGGTGAGCGGCTTATCCAC
>JANYKQ010000032.1 GCA_025358115.1 Methanomicrobiales archaeon
GCTTTGTTGAAATCCTCTAAAAATAGTGGGGGTCAAGGGGATGCTCCCCTTGGGTTGCTTCCCCCTCTGGGGGAGAGAGGGGGTCACCCTCCAAATGGCCTATAAGAGAAAGTGAATCACCGGAAATAGGATTTCAACAGATCCCATTTTTTTATAAATAACCGACCCTGAGTATATAAGGATACCTGCTCATCCCAACGAAACGTTGTCACAATGTGATATTCCAATTATAAAAAAAGGCAATGTAACTTGAACGAGAAAAAATTGAAAATTGTTACGTCCCGATATCCCAGCTGCACTGGTATTTCTTCTGCTCTTTTGACTGCGCATCGATGGAAAGCCCGAGCGAGGAGAGCTTGATGTTTGCAACCTGCTCATCGATCTCTCCCGGAACTTCGTACACGCCGCCCTTGAGTTTCTTACCGTTTTTGGCAATGTACTGGGTGCAGAGCGCCTGAAGGGCGAAACTTAAGTCCATGACCTCAATCGGGTGGCCCATGCCCTTGGGGGTTGCCAGGTTGACAAGCCGGCCTTCGGCAAGCACGTGGACTGCCTTACCCTTCAGCAGGAACGTTTCGATACCTTCCCGCTGGATGATCTTGTCCGCGTTCTTGTGGAGCCATTCGATATCGATCTCGACATTGAAGTGACCGGCATTGGAGAGGATTGCACCGTCTTTGAGATTTTTGAAATGCTTCTGGTTGATCACGGCCACATTGCCTGTGGTAGTGATGAAAATATCCCCGAGGGTAGCAGCTTCATCCATGGTCATGACCATGTACCCGTCCATATGGGCCTCAAGGGCACGGCGGGAATCGATCTCGGTGACGATAACCTTGGCACCAAGCCCGTGTGCCTTCTTGGCCAGGCCCCGCCCGCAGTACCCGTAGCCTGCAACGACAACGTACTTACCCGCGATCAGGGTATTGGTCGTGATCATGATGGAGGTGAGTGCACTCTCTCCGGTCCCGTGCACATTGTCAAAGAACCGCTTCATGGGCGTATCATTCACCGCAATGACCGGGAACTCAAGCTTGCCCTCTGCTGCCATGGCGCGGAGGCGGTGAATACCGGTGGTGGTTTCCTCGCAGCCCCCGATAACTTTCTTGATAAGGTCGCGGCGCTTGGTGTGGATGTAGTGGATCAGGTCCATCCCGTCGTCAATCGTGATGGTCGGGTTTGCATCCAGCACCTGATCGATGGCCGCATAGTATTCCTCAACCGTGCAGGCACGCTTTGCATAGCAGTGCACATTCTTCACATGGTTGAGTGCCTCTGCAACATCGTCCTGCGTGGAGAGCGGATTGCATCCGGTAATGTGGACCACAGCTCCACCGGCTGCGAGGGTTGATACGAGATTGGCAGTCTTGGCTTCAACGTGAAGTGCCATCCCAATCGTCATACCGGCAAACGGTTTTTCCTTGACAAACTGTTTCTTTATTGCAGCGAGCACCGGCATGTACTGCGCAGCCCATTCGATCTTCAGTTTTCCTGAACTCATAAAAATCACCAGGGGATGATGCTCTTAAAGCACCTTCCCGTATCCTGTCGTACCCTATGAATAGACACGCCAAGTTACATAAAAACTCCGTGATTAAAAACAGGTACATCCGGATTACTGTGCGTTCCAGAAATCTAGATAGGGATTGCACGCCTAAGTTTTTACCAATGGTGCTCACACGACGGATCATCCCCTGCCTCGATCTCAAGGACGGGAGGGTAGTCAAGGGAACAAATTTTCTCGGCCTGCGGGATGCCGGCGACCCGGTTGAGCTGGCTGAACGCTATAATGAACAGGGCGCCGATGAAGTGGTATTTCTCGATATCACCGCATCCAAAGAAAAACGAGGCATCATCATCGAACTGATCAAACGGGCAGCCGACCAGCTCTTCCTGCCACTGACCGTTGGCGGAGGTATCCGTTCGTTAGAGGATATCCAGCAGATCCTCCGGGCCGGCGCCGACAAAGTGAGCATGAATACCAGCGCAGTGCATGATCCCACGCTTATTACCCGGGGAGCGGAATCCTTCGGTACCCAGTGCATTGTTGTTGCCATGGATGTGCGCCGGAATTTTACCCCCAACGAAAAGGCAATCCCTGTTTTTCTGGAAGACGGGACAAAATGCTGGTACGAAGTGGTCATCTATGGGGGCAGCAAACCGACCGGCATCGATGCAGTCGCATGGGCGAAGGAAGCTGAGGAGCGGGGGGCGGGAGAGATCCTGCTCACCAGCATGGAGACCGATGGCACCAAGAACGGGTTTGATCTTGCCGTTACCGCTGCAATCTCCGATACTGCCGGCATACCCGTGATAGCCAGCGGTGGGGTTGGTAATTTATCGCATTTCTATGACGGTTTTAACAAAGGAAAGGCCGATGCCTGCCTTGCCGCTAGTGTATTTCATTTCGGGGAGTTCACGGTAAAAGAGGTAAAAGAGTATCTCAGAGAACGGGATATCCCGGTACGGCTCTGAGATCAAATTCAAACGCAGCCACAGAGTGTTCGATTTCAAATGCGTTCAATACCGCGGGATGAATCTCGCCAAAGACCCCTATCTTTTTTCCGTCAACAATAATGTCGCCACGGCGTCCGTCAATGAATGCAGCATCAGCCGATTCCTTTACGGTATAGTCAATGGAAAGTTCGTGAAGCATCGCGTCTGCCGATGCATATGCTTCCGAGAAGTCTGCATCCGGATGTGTGCTGACCCCGGCTGCCTGCTGGTAGGTGTGACAGAAGTCTACTACATCACCGACCGTAAAGAGGCGCTGGGGGAGTTCCCGGTGCCGGTTCAGAGTTAAAAATTCGAGAAGCAGGGGGAGGAGTTCGGTCCTGACCACCGTGTTCTCGATGCTGATGGGGTGCATAACATGGAGGACACCCTTCTTTTCGTCCCGCTGCATCTTCCGGTAGAGTACATCTTCGTTGGTCAGCGTGAATGGCATCACTTCAAGGTACCCGAGACCGCAGAAGGCTTCGCGGGCCAGGGCTGCATTGACCTGTACCGGGTGGGGTTTTCCCACGGTGAAGGTTTTAGGCGGTTGACTCTCGAGCCGGTCATACCCGTAGGCAATTGCCACATCTTCGAACAGGTCCCAGTCGTGCATGATGTCGGCACGGTAGCAGGGCACCTGTACCTTTACCGTGTCTGCACCCGCCGGTTCGGCTCCAAAGCGCATCTTCCGGAGGAGCTCTGCCATCGACGCTGTGGTCAGATCGATACCGAGCAACCGTGAGCACTCATGCACGCTCACCATCCGTTCTGCAGGGGCAAGAGTCGGAGTCTGCACACCTCCAATCTCAACACTCTCAATCTTCGCACCCGCTTCGGCCATTGCTGTGCAGATGATGTTAACAGCAACAGCGACTGCCCGCTTGTCGGTGCCGGTCGTGTCAAGAAGGATATTCTTCGTATCAAGAGTCACCCGTGTCCGCTCGCCGTTGATGATCGGCGGGAACGAGAGGACGTGGTCATCATCATCCACGATCAGGGGATAGAGCGGGAAATCTTTGACAAGCTTCGCATAGTCCCGGCCTTTCGGGTGCTTTTCGAGGATCTCGGTCATTGTCATCTTCTCTTTGAAATCGAGAGGGATGAAACCCCGGCTCGGCCGGGAAGCGATGTAATGGAAGGGAGGCTTTACCGTGTCCATATCATGGATACCGATCGCAACCTTGCTCCTGCCCCTGCCGACTGCCCAGTGGAGCGACTCCTGCAGGGACATGATGCTCTGGATCGATTCATTATCGAATGAGACTCCCCGGATGACCGCAGCACCGAGAACGGGGCGGATATTCGCAAGCGCGGGATCGATGGTGAATTTTATACCGGAGGGTTTTACCGGGTAAGATGAGAGACCGGTCTCGATCCCGAGATAGCCCCGCATCACCCGGGCCACGCCTTCGGGTGAGAAGAGATCAGGGCGGTCCGGAAAGAACTCCACGTCCGCGTGGTCCTCTTCGATCCGCTCCACATCCGATCCGATGAAAGCAACCTTGTCGAGAATTGTCTTCCGGTCGGTGCGGGTGAGTCGCTCGAGATACTTGTAAGGAAGCGTAATGACTGCCATTTCAGATACCTCCCTTGTTCGGGCGCAGTGAGGGTGTTTCACGGAGGAATGCCACGTCGCTCTTGTGCAGGTAACGGAGATCCTTGAGGCCGAGACGGAGCATTGCAATCCGGCTCACGCCAAGACCCCACGCAAGGACGGGGTAGTTGATGCCAAGCGGGGCAGTGACTTCCTCGCGGAAGACTCCAGCGCCACCCATCTCAATCCAGCCGATACCGTCAACATACACTTCCGCATCAAGGCTCGGCTCAGTGTATGGATAGAACGAGGGTTTGAAGCGCACACTCTCGAAACCCATGCGGTTGTAGAACTCGCGGAGGATCCCCAGCAGGTTCCCGAATGAAACATCCTCATCCATGACGATCCCTTCGAGCTGCTCGAATTCTGCGAGATGGGTGGTATCGATCGTCTCGCGCCGGTAGACTCTTCCGACACAGAATGCTTTCACGGGAGGATTCGGGTTGTTCGCAAGGTACTGGATTGAGACACTGGTCGTGTGGGTCCGGAGCACGCACTGCTCGGCCTTCTCCTCTTTCCAGATACCGCCCCAGCCGGTCGAGGAGGTTTCGCCGCCGCACTCGTGCATTGCTTTTACTTTCTCGTATCCCTTCGGGAGCGGGAGGGTCTCCTTAAGATAGAAGGTGTCCTGCATCTCGCGGGCCGGGTGATCCTGGGGCTGGAAGAGGGCGTCAAAGTTCCAGAAGGACTGCTGGACGATCCCTCCGTAGAGTTCGGTAAAACCCATCTCAAGCAGGATTTCACGCATCTCACCGATGATCCGCTGGTAGGGGTGAATCTTACCCGGATATGCTTTCTTCGGGAGCTTGCTCACATCATACTTACGGAGATTGAGGTTCTTCCACTCACCCGAGATGATCTGGTCGCGGGTGAGAGTTCCGGCTTCCCCGCGGAGATCGAGACCTTGTTTGACAAGTGCTAACCCGGTAGGAGAGATGGCAATGGTATACCGGACAGTTTCCGTTTCCTGCAAAATCCCCCGCTTGATGAGTTCTTTTGTCCGTGGATCTGCATCAGACGGATTTTTCAGGGAGGTTTCATCCGCATCAGTGGAGATCCCCGCAATCTTTGTAACAGAAGTGCCCTCTACTTTCACCAGCCCTTTCTTTCTCAGCTGGCCAAAACCAATCTTAAATGCCTCGTGCTTCTGGAGATCGGCAAGCGTAGTTTCCGGCAGGATAAAGCGGAGGAGCTGGGTCTCGGGAAGCCCGTTCTTCACATAGGCCTTCCCTTCATCAGTGTATACAAACTCCTTTGCTACAGCCCTCTCAACAAGGGCAAGACCATTATCCTGTGCAAGGTGTGCCCACTGCACCACTGCTTCGGGTGTTGCTTCCAGCAGGCCCGCAAGATGCGGGGCATCTGCCTTCTTCTCCTTCTCAAGTATTGCAAGCAACCGTTTCTCGTTCTGCGTCAATTCTGCCATCTCACACCTCGATCCTTTCCATTGCTGAGTCCATCTTCTCCTTAAAGTCGTGCAGGAACGCTAACACCCGTTCTGCGGTCTCTTTCTTGCACTGACCGCAGGTGATCTCGCCGCCTATGCATTTCCGCCGGATCTCTGCCAGCTCCGTATCGTCCGTCACCATGTGGAAGAGATTAAGCAGGTAAAGTGAGCACTTGTCTGGCTCGCCACCGAGCCGCTTCTGCTCTTCCAAAGTCACCCTTCCGCCCGTGATCCCGCTCATCACTTTCTTTCTTACAACCGCCTCAGTCTCATAGAACGAGATGATGCTCTCCGGGACACTGCTCGACATCTTGCCGCCCGTGAGCCCCGGCATGAAGATATGATAGGTGGAGGAGGGGGTGTAGAATGCATACCCGCCGTGCGCCCGCTCGATCTCCCGAACCTTTGCACTCACATCAGTACACTGCGCATCCTTGATATCCACGTGGCCTTCGTATTTTTTCGCGTGCGGGAACGCCTTTTTCACTGCTTCGAGAGCCGCCTCTGGTGCATTCTTGGACCGGACGCTGATGTACCCGTCCCGTTCCTCGATAGTGAACATCCGCATCTTGTGGGCAACCCCTCGGGTGAGCCGGATATGCGGGTCCTGGTCAACGCCAACCGGCACGAGTGTCGGGGCAGGTTCCCGGTCAATCTGGGGATAGAGAATATCGGCCACCTGCGTGATCACGCTGTCCGCATGGGCGATGTCGGTCTCCGGAGAGAAACCATAGATCGCAGAAAGGTCCGAGAAGTTTACCTTCATTGCCGCTTCGAACGCGAGATCCTTGAGCCGTTCATTTTTGCTCTGGAAATATGTCGTGCCTTCAAACCCGAGTGCATAGAGGCAGGCAAGATACTCCTTACCATATTCCCGGCACTTCTCCCAGGAAAGGTCCCGGACCGCATGTGCCTCCCGGTCAGCGATGGTCACGTACCCGTTACCTCCCTGCTGGACGTGCCAGACCACTTCCTTCATCACCATCAGGTGACCGAGATGCGGGTGGCCGCTTGGCATGAACCCGGTGAGGATATGGAAAGGAGTCTTATTCCGGATTGCCTGGGCAATGGGGCGGTAGTCCCTATGCCCGACTACAATATTCCTCCGCATAAAATAGGGAACAGTGGGAAGTTCAGGAAGTACTGACGCGATCGGGTCGATCCCAAAATCGGCAAATGTTTTTTCTATGTCGAGCGATGGTGTGCTTGACCAGGGATTGTTCTGCGGTTCTTGCATGAAAGGTGCTCACAGTTTGATTCGTGCAAATTCCACGAATTGGATTCCTTTAGAATGTACTGCGCCAAACAACATCTTCTTTTTGACACTGTGCGCCATCCGGACCGAGCGCGAGATGGCGCTCATGGGGAGAGCGGTATCGTTCTCCACCGCATGTACCAGCAGGTCAGAATGCACGTTCTTGCCGCAGTAGACCCGGAAGTGGTGGCCGAACTTGTAGCCTGTCCTCGGGGTATAATCGTGTGACCGGAGTTCCGTGTACACCTTGTCCTTCTCGGCCAGTTCCGAGTCATTCTCCCGGACCAGTTCAAAAAACTCCTGAGTGCTGACCGGAACATTTCCTTTCCGGAGTTCGATGATATCCTTTCCCATAAGATAGAGCAGTTCAACCGAAGAGAGCATCAGCCGTTCATCATCCAGGCGTTTACCAAAACCCGCGGTCTCGAGATCGGACGGGGGACTGATCCTGACCATGCCGGATTTTCCGATCAGCACGGCATCGTATCTGGTAAGGGGCGTCAGCGGCGTGGAGGCATCTGCCAGCGCCTGCAGCTTGATCTCGTAATAGGTGAGTTCCTCTTCGTCATCAACAACCGCGAGCACGTACTGCTTGCGCATATTGCGGGACGCCACCACCTCTTCGATCAGCGTAGTAAACCGGATGGGATCGCGTTCCGAGAGCACGCGGACTAAATAGAGTGATTCGCCGGTGCCGGGTTTCTCACCGCGCCGGAACACCCGGAAATCGTGCGGGCCGGTCTGAACCACATACCCCCGTTCGCGGAGATCGCGGTACACCATAAAACTCCTCAGGAAATTGGGTTCGTTTGCAAACTCTGAAAACAGGGAATCGAACGTATAGCCGTCTAAGGTGATCTTCTGGCGGTGGATAAGATAGAGCGATTCCTGGGGTGCAAGTTTCACGCCATCCTTTTCCAGGCGCCCGTACCCGCTCTGCTCATAGAGCACGCGCCCGTCCTTTCCTACACGCACCGCAGTGCCGTCAAATATCGCCTTCACTGCCGGATATATTGTGTGTACGTGATAATAAGGGCACTCCGAACGCGCCGCAGGTTTCTGCGCGGTTGGTAAACCACTGAGCGAAATCCTTATGAATTACATAAATCTGTTTCAATGGCTATAAAAGGGGTAAATCTCAATATGTATAGTCAGATCGTATCTCATAAGTATGCTTATTTGCACGTCCCCGCGGGTGAATCTCATTCCGGGAAAATTTGGGTAATACTATAAGATTGATCGATCACCCACACCGGAATCATTTAACAGCCAATAAAGCGGCGGAAAAATGAAGGTGAATGATACCAACGACCCTGGATGCCGACGTAAGAGCATGATCAACCTTGCAGGTTTTCTTGCACGGTCATCTGCAAACGGACCCGGCATCCGGTCCGTCGTCTGGGTGCAGGGATGCCCGATCCATTGCGAGGGCTGTTTCAACCCGCAGTTTTTGCCATTCTCTTTAGCACACCAGGTGACTCCTTCTGAACTTGCCGAGATTATTTGTGTACAGGAAGGTATTGACGGGGTCACGTTCTCGGGCGGCGAACCGTTTACCCAGGCAGATGCCCTGGGAGAACTCGGCGAAATGTTGCAGCACCGTGGCCTTTCGATTGTCACGTTCACCGGATTTTCTCCTGAATATGTTCTTGGGTCAACCCGTCCCGCATGGCAGCGCCTGCTCGCGATAACCGATCTCTTAATTGCCGGTCCCTATATCCCGTCCCTGAAATGCGATACACCATGGATCGGTTCATCGAACCAGCGGATCATTCCGCTCACTGATGCCATTAGCCTGCCCGCACCCTGCTCTCCCGCACCAGGACACGTTACCGAGTTCACGATACATGCCGATGGTACGCTCACCGCCACCGGCTTTCCCGATGGACGGTTTATCAAAGCGCTTGCACATCGCTGCAGGGGGGTATGACCGCATCATGTCGCACTTCAGCCGCATCCGCACCCAGTTCCATCACCGGGAAGCCCTGATCCAGTGTCTTGAGGAATTGGGCCACACGGTCGAAACCGATACTACGATTAAGGGGTATCATGGGCAGCATACCGTGGATATTGCCGCTAAACAATCCAACGGTTATGGTGTCGGCTTTGTGAAGAACACTGATGGCACCTATGATATGGTAGCCGACTGGTGGGGAGTTTCCGGCACCGGCCAAAAAAAAATTGCCAGCGACCTGAAACAACAGGCAGAGACGATCCAGAAGGAGTATGCGAGAAAGATGGTGCTTGAGCAGACGGCAAAGGATGGGTTTGAGATCGTGTCGCAGACAGAAGAAGCAGACGGGACCGTGCGGATTGTCGTGCGGAGGTGGACATAAACCATGCAGCACAAGGAACCGGATTTCGCACGAAAATTAAATGTCTCCCTGCGGGCCCGTGTGACGTTAATCGTCGTGATGACTCCTGAGGAAGAGCGGGTGGTCGCGCAGGTAAAAGAGGTCTGCGAGAAATGGGAGCCCCCGCGCCAGTGCATAGCCTGGGACAGCGTGGACGGGTTCTCGGTTGTCTGCGGAAATTCCGGTTTTCTCGCCCAGTCCCGCGATCCCCTCACGGCCCTCGACGATATGGCCAAGAGCGACGAGAATGCGGTAATCTTACTCAAGGATTTCCATGAGTACTGGAATAATCCGCAGGTGAAACGTAAGATCCGAAACTTCTCCCAGAAGTTCAAGTACAGCCGCCGGACGATGGTGATCGTTACGCCAGTGCAGCGAGTACCTGAAGAGATTCGCGACGAAGCAGTACTCATCCATTTCCCACCCCCCGGCGCCCCGGAACTCTTAAAGGAGCTTGATTCACTTCTTGCAACGAGTGGAATTACCAGTTCGCTCTCTGAAGCCGGTAGGGAGAAACTGATTCAGGCTGCGCTCGGCATGACGCTCAACCAGGCCCGGCGCTCGTTCTCCCGGGCAATTGTAACTCATGGCACGCTCGATGATCGGGATATCGATGCGATCATTGCCGACAAGAAAGATGTCCTGAGCCAGTCGGACGCACTCGAGTTCTACAGCCTGACAGAAAATCCCGATAATGTCGGGGGTCTTGCCCAGCTCAAGGACTGGCTTAGGCTGCGGGAGCGGGCGTTTACGCAGGAAGCCCGGGACTACGGCCTCCCGGCCCCCAAGGGCATCGCCCTTATCGGCATCCCTGGAACGGGTAAGAGCCTGACGGCAAAGATGATCGCCGATCTCTGGCACCTGCCCTTGCTCAGGCTCGATGTGGGCGCACTGTTTGGCAGCCTCGTAGGAGAATCTGAGGAACGGACACGCCGGGCTCTCGCGCTTGCCGAAACAATTGCACCGTGCATTCTCTGGATAGATGAGATAGAAAAGGCGTTTGCGTTCGGCAGTGGTGATGCCGGTACCAGCCAGCGGGTGTTTGCCCACCTGCTCACGTGGATGCAGGACAAGACCGCTCCCTGTTTTGTGGTGGCAACGGCCAATAACATAGCCGCACTCCCTCCTGAACTCCTGCGCAAGGGACGGTTTGATGAGATATTTTTCCTCGACCTCCCCAATACAGAAGAACGCAGGGAGATCTTTTCCGTACACTTAAAGAAGCGCAAGTGCCTGCCGGCCGAGTTTTCCTTAGATGCGCTCGCAAAGGAGAGCGAGGGTTATGTAGGTGCCGAGATCGAGCAGACGGTGATCGATGCAATGTACTTAGCGTTCAATGAAAATTTGCGCCGGGTCACAACCGAAGATATACTCGGCTGTATGAAGACGCAGGTGCCACTCGCAATCTCCCAGCGTGAGACTGTTGCCGCACTGCGGGCATGGCTTGCTGAAGGACGGGCGATCTCTGCATCCCGGACTATGCCGGCCCGGGTTCATGCCACCCGGACAATCGCACTGGAAACCTTTGACAGTATCCTCACGTGAGTGGCATGAAGTATCCCGTTTCTGCCCCCCTTATAGGTCCCTGGCTGTACCGGCGTTCCGTTAAGGAACTCGCAGACCGTGCTGGACAAGGAGATCTGGCGGCAGTTCGGAATCTTGCTGAAATTTTTTGCACATCCCGCGATGTAACAATGCGGGATATTGCCCGGACTACCCTTGGCTCCCTCGCCTCTGTTCCTGCCATCGATACGCTCTGCAGGGAAGCCCTGGCACGGGACAATGCGGCATTACACGGCATCGTAACTGAATGGAATTACCTGCCATCTGATCCCGGTACCAGGGCACTGTACCTGTTCGTTACCGGCCAAAGGGAACGATATGCAGAACTGGACCCTCTTGTACACCGTCCGCTTCTCGCTTCAGGCTATGCCCTGGCAACAGACCGGGCCAGGTCGCATACCCGCATTGCGGCAAAAAAGGGTGGACAGTGCCCGGTTCTTGCAGCTTCACTCATGGGAACCGGCCAGAACGGGAACCCGGCCCTCTGGTCAGAAGAGGAATGGGAGATCGTGGTGACCGGTCTGGTCCAGGAACAGCAGTGGGAAACCCTGTGGCAGCTTGTCATGCATGCCCCCCTGCATCTCACGATTACTGCCATATCCGCAATGAACGCAGGAGGATGGAAACCTTCCGGTGATGAACGGGCATTCTGGGAAGAACTCATCCTTGCCATGCCCGGGAGATGGACCTGCCCGGTACCGGAGGATACACAGTCATCACCATCGTGGAGTCCGGACAGCCAGCCCCTGCTTCTTGCTTTTTCCGGAGACGGCACCCTTCTTGCCGCCGCATGTGCTGACGGAACGCTCTGCCTCTGGAATACCCGTACAGCAACCAGTGTCTTCCGGCTCCCTTCCGGGCAGAGCAGCATCCGCGGACTTGCCCTGTCGCCGGATAGTACCTGCCTGCTCAGCACAGGAACGGAGGGGACACTCCAGTGCCGGGATACCGTAACGGGTACCCTGCTCTGGTCAGTTACATCAGGAGAAAGGACTTCGGCACAGTTTGCCTGTTCCCGTAACGGGTTTGTCCTCGTTCCCGGAAGTGACAGGGGACTCCTCCGCATTGTGGACCTTGCAGATGGACAGGTCCAGGTAATTTCCGGGGGGCACGAAGCAGCAGTAACCTGTTGTGCACTCTCTCAAAATGACCGGTTATATGCCGTGGGATATGCCGATGGGGCAGTGGGGCTCTGGGATCTGCAGGGAGTTTACTACCTGACGACACTGGAAGGTCTGGGCGATCCGGTCAGTTCACTCTCTTTTTGTGAGAATGACGAAGAGTGCCTTGTCATGTATGACCAGAACCAGCCAGTAAGGTGGCATATCCGGTCAGGTGTACGGGTGAGAACCTATACCGGCACTACCGGACCGCAGCGCTGTTGTGCCATCACACCGGACGCAAGCGCGTTTGCGATTGCGGGCGAGGACCGGACGCTCAGGTTCTGGCATGAGGAAAAAGCCTATCCGGTTGCAGAGGTTTCCCTGTATAACCGCCCCCTCACTGCATGTACTGCGTCTGCCGATGGCAGGATACTGGCAACCGGGTGCACCGATGGCACGCTCCGCATGTATGCCATGAACGGGGGGAAGATACTTTACGAAAAAAAAGCGCACAAACAATCGATAACCGCAATTGCACAGTCATCAGCCACAGAGATGGTTGCAAGTGCCGGCTGGGACGGCATAGTAAAACTCTGGAATAGCACTTCCGGAGAACTGGTCCGCACGCTCCTTCAGCCTGCGGGAGGAGTCATCAGCATTACGGCTACACCGGACGGCTCCCGGGTATACGGAGGATATACAGATGGTACAGTCAGACAGATCCCTTGCGAAACGGGAGACTTCAGCCATATTCTTGATATGTACACAAGCACCGTCAGGACGATTGCCATTAGTCCGGATGGGACGTTTATTGCCTGTGCAGGCGGGGATACCACGCTGCGAATCTGGAATGCGGAAACAGGCGGGCTTGTCACCGGCATGGAAGGACTCACCACAACCCAGCGCTGCCTCACCTTTTCACAGGACGGAAAGACGTTAATCTCGGGGGGCTGGGACGGGAAGGTGCGAATCTGGAGTATACCGGATAGCAGTCTTCTCAAAACACTGACCGGCCATACCAGTACGATTACAACCCTCGCGATAACACCTGATGGCACTCATCTCGCAACTGGAAGCAATGACCGGAGCGTCCGGCTCTGGACTCTTTCCGATGGATTATGCATTTCAGTAAGGGAGGATTCTCGCAGCGAGGTGAGCGCACTGGCACGATCTTCGGACGGATCCTTACTCGCTTTTGCGGGAGCGGATGCGATCATCCATCTCTGCAACCTGCCAGACGCTACTCCAGCCCCTTCGATTCCCGCACTTCCGGGAAAGATAACAGCACTTGCCTTTGCGGGTGACGATCGGGTGCTTGTTGCTGGCTTTGACACGGGAACCATCGCGTTCTTTTCCGTTGCCGGACGGATACTGCTGCGGACGGGGCCAGCCCATGCAGCAGCGGTAACCGGGATTGCAGTTCTTACCGGAGGGGAGGCGGTACTGACCAGCGGTCTCGACGGACAGGTTCAGCACGCGAACCTGCCCTGGACCCGGCCACTCTCCGGAACAACCCTCGACGATATCCCGCTCGTTGCCCGGTATGCACGCACCAGTTCCCGTCCGGATACACTGGCACAGTGGAGATTTTTCCACTGCATGCTTATAGCCCGGTTCAGAAACGATGTTGAACTCTGCACAAACGTCAGTGACGAAAGCATGTATGATATCCAGATTGTCGGGTGACTTTAGATGCATAAAAACCATACCGCTGGAACCGGCAGGCAGCGTCTGGGTGTGGATTTTGGTACTGGCAGTACCGTTGCAGCCATCCGGGATGAGAGCGGTAGGATCCATATTCAGGATTTCCCCGGCTGGTCCCATCCCTTTCCTGCAGAAATTATGGAATCCGCCATCCCCCGAATCCCGTCACAAATCCTGTACACAGATACCGGCAACCGGTCAATCGGGGCGGCTGTACTACCGGATGGCACGAGTCCTGCCGGTATTGTACGATGGTTGCGCCACTACATCCTTGAGAACAGCACGGTACAGGTCCCGGCGGGCAGCGGGAGGATGACCGGGTACAGAAACGCTGGATCCGATTTCCTTACCGCACTGCTTACCAGTACACCCTGCAATAGCACGGGCACCACTGAAGTTGTGTTCTCTGTCCCGGTTGATGCCCCCGAACACTATTCCGCATGGCTCTGTGCAGTGGCAACGGCAGCAGGATTCAGTGCCCCGTTCTTAATAGACGAGCCCTGTGCCGCTGCGACAGGATACGGGTTACAGATTTCCCCCGGGTCACTCTTCCTGATGATCGATTTCCATGCTGACGGACTGGATATTGCCCTCGTCACCCCGGAAGAATTCTCTGATTATGCCGGGGGCATGTATTCACGGGTGCTCGGAAAGGTACACGAGGATACCGGTGGATCGGTCATCGATGGATGGATTGTGCAGGATGTGCTGAACCGCAACCGGCTGGATGAGACCGATCCACGGGTTGCCCGTATTCTCCCCCTCATAAGATGCGAGGCGGGAAGAGCACGGGAAGCATTGGTGATGAACATGGAAGCAGAAATTCGGGTGATCGATCCGGGTTTGGGATTTTCGGTAACAGCACTGGTCAGCAGATCGGACTTCTGCCGTATTCTTCAGGAACGGGGACTGTTTGCTGCCATAAACCGTGCAATGGACAGGGCGTTATCCGGTGCAGGCATCCGGGAAAATGGAGAAGAGCGTATAACGGCGGTGCTGATGATCGGGGAATGCAGTGCGATTCCCTGTATTCAGGACGCAGTAAAACAGCGGTGGGGGACAAAGGTTCATTGTAATCATCCCGTGGATGCAATTGCCCGAGGTGCTGCTGCAGCGAATCCGGAAACTTGTGAATCCAACCGGATCAGGAACGATTACGCGATACGTCACTGGGATCCCGTTGCCCGGGAATACCGGTACCGGTTCATTGTCAGAAACGGCGCCCGTTACCCCAGTGCCGGGCAGGTTGCCCGATTTATCATCAGCGGTGCCTATGACGGGCAAGCGTACCTGGGCATCCCACTCTGGGAGATCAGCACCGCAGGTCATGATCCTCACGGTCACCTTGAACTGGTCTCAACCGGGAGAGGGGGAATGCAGATTGCCGGGCCGGCTCCAGACCCGATACCGGCAATGCGTCCGGTACTGGTAAACGAGCGTCAGCCTACATTACTCCACGCATCACCCCCGGCACAGAAAGGCGAGCCGCGTTTTGAACTCACCTTTTTTCTTGACCGACAGGGATACCTGTGCCTTACTGCACGGGACCTGCTGACAGGACAGATGGTAAAACGGGATGCACAGGTATTCAGGCTGAATTAAAAAGGAGGAGAAAAATGACCATGCAGGAACTGGAAATTACCATTGACAACGAAGGAAGAGTACTGGTTCACGTCAGCGGGGCAAAAGGAGAGGAATGCCTCGCACTGACAAAGAATCTCGAGAATGCTGTAGGCGAAGTACAGGAACGATCCTTTTCTGCAGACTACTACGAACCTCCGGTTGAGATTTCGCAGTACCAGAAAGCCGGACTGAGGTAGGGACCTCTGTTAAAAATTAAACATGAACGGTCATCATTTTCAGCGGGTCAGCAGAAGTTCTCGGTAATGTAAATCTTGTTATCGGACGAGAATGCAACACCAATTCCTTCCAACTGGTACCGCGGAGTGAGAATATTCTGGCGGTGACCGGGGCTGTTCATCCAACCGGAGACTGCCGTCTCGGCAATCTCATCTGTCGTACTCCAGTTGTACGAGGCAATTACCCCCTCGGCATTGGAATAGTACGCGGAATAGCGGTTGCCCTGGAAAAGATTTTCCGATATTCCATTATACGAACCGCCCTTGACAACCCTGATACAGGGATAACCCGCAGCAGTGCCCCGGTCTCTCGCCAAAAGGCCGTCGGGGTTCATATGCTCGAAGAAATTCCGGCTCACCATGTCCCAGCTGTGCCCCCGCGCAATATCCGCAAGGAACGGATCGTATGAAAGGGTCAAGAGACCATTCTGCTGACGCTGGCTATTGATCAGTGCATGGACCCGCCCCTCCAGTGCAGCAGGATCGATATAGGGCGCTCCCGGGGTGCTGCTGGTTAAGGAACTTGACGGGGGCTGCGGAGGTACCTGAGTTACCGCCAGCGTGATAACAGAAGTTGGTTCTGCGGCAGGCTCCGTGGTTGGTACGGTTGTTATGGGTGCTGGGGTGGGAGTCCTTGTGGTTGTCGGTGCCGGGGTTGCAGGAGCCGTTGTTGTTGGAGAAGATGGAACGGGGATCGGTGCGGAATTTGCGGTTTTTACGGCCACATTATTGACTCCGGTATCTGTCGTGGGAAGGGGAGTTACACCCGGCAGGGGTGTGCCGAGCGGAGGTTGCTGGAGAGAGTTACTCTCTCCAGTACCAGCCGTAGGACCAGCCATCGGAGTACCAATCACCTGCTCAAAGTGCGGCAGAAGAAGAACAACTGCAGCACCAAGGATGAGAACCCCGGCGATGACGTACACCCACACCGGGATAACGGTGCCGGTGACCGGAACCGGGGGCTGACTCCCCGGTATGGTAGCAGGAGCCGTATCCGGAAGTGATGCGCCACAGCTTGTGCAGAACTTCTGGATCGAGAACTCCAGCGCTGCGCCGCACTTCGGACAGAATCTCCGTGTCATGATTGTATGAGCATGGTTATCGGACGGGAAAAAAGGTATCGGGTTTATATTGCCAGTTCCCGTACCTTGGCGATATTCCCTCGATCATCCCGCCGGTCATCGACCGGGGTCTCGCAGACCAGTGGCAGATCCTTAAAAGCCGGATGATGCAGAATGCGCCGGAACCCATCCTCCCCGATAAAGCCCATGCCGATATGCTCGTGGCGGTCCAAACCGCTGTTACGGTCGGCTTTCGTGTCGTTCAGGTGCACAACTTTGAGGTTCTTTATGCCCAGAAGTTCATCAAACTGCGCAACCGTATCCGCTATGCCCTCATCGGTCCTCAGTTCATACCCGGAGGCAAATGCATGGCATGTATCAAAACAGAAACCCACCCGGGCAGGGATATCAATCCCATCCATAATTCCCCGGATGTGCTCAAAACTGCTCCCGACACTGTTCTTCTCCCCTGCTGTGTTCTCAAGGAGCAGCATTACGGAATTGTCTGAACTATCAATCGCAGTGTTGATAGCCTTAATAACCCGCGCCCGCCCGCCAGCAATACCGTCACCGAGATGATGGCCGAGATGCGTGACCAGGTACGGGATGCCCAGTCGTCCGCAGCGGTCAAGTTCTTCTGCAAGGGCCGGCACGGATTTTTCATAGATCTCCGGTTTCGGTGAGGCGAGATTCGGCAGGTAGGGCATATGGTCAACCGGGAGGATACCGGTTGTCCTGATCTTTGACCGGTACACATCGCAATCTGCCTCAGATAACGGTTTAAATCCCCAGCCCCGCGGGTTTCTTGAGAACTGCTGGAAAACATCGCAGCCTGCATCCTTTGCCCGATCCACCGCGAGATCGAGCGAACCTGCGATTGAAACATGAACACCGACACGTACCATTGCACACCGTTTTGTATGCATTCTGGTTCGAAGGGGATCTATGATAAGGTTGTGATCGTACCGATGAACAAGGAGAACCTGAAAGGAAAAATGCTATGCGGGAGATACGGATCTCCCTTGTCGATGAGTTACTGCAGGATTCTCGTTGCAACAAACCCGATCGCAACGAAAGCGACATATTCCCCCGCCGGGGATTTTGTCGGTGCCGGCACTACGGGGACTGCATTTCCCGGTCCAGTTGTTGCGGACGCTGCATGTAGTATGAGGGTGCCTGAGCGGGAACCAAACTGGCTGCATTGCGCATCCACCCGGATCTCTCCACTGCTGCCTTTCAGCTGCGGAAGATTATACCGGTAGGTGAACGACGACCGGTCCGGCTGGCTCGTGTACGACTTGTCGATGAGCACGATATCACCCTGCTTCACCGTCACCTGTTTTACGAAATGCATTGTGGAATCGTCAACCTGGTGCGTGATAGTGACTATGAGATCCCCGGTGCCCGGGTCATAGGTCACGGCTGTATCTGCCGGAGGGTGTGCTAGAGCACCGCCGCTCAGCACAACAAGGCTTACCAGTACCAGAACGAGGGTCCGTACCAGTTCGGAGAGATACCGGAAGTGCATTTGAGAAGGAAGAGGGTTATCTGGCATGACCTTGTACCTCCACAGTTACGGTGTTACTCAGGAAATTGACTGCCATGGATTATACTCTGCAGTCGCGCTCATAATATTTCTTGTCGTACCTGACGATTGAACAGTAAAAAGGATTATTCCTTCCTCATCGCGAGAATGAGTCCTGCAAGCCCGATCGCACCGACAGCAGCGAGTGGCAGCATGCCGGCTTTTGTCGTAGGAGCCGGTGTGGATGCTGCAGTCGTGCTCTGGGGCAGCGGTGTCAGAACCTCATTTGGCCGGGTGGTGGTTGCTGTCCGGATATTTGTCTGTGCCGCGCTGATGGGAGGTACAACCTTGACTATATAGACTGAAATTGCCTGGGGCCCGGTCATACCGGCTTTGTCCGGGCAGGTGGAGGATAATGCCTTTCCGTTGACAAACGTGACTGCCACGCTTGAGCCATCGTTCCTGCCATTATACATTAAAGATTCACCGGGTTTGAGTGCCTTTCCGGAGACTTGTGTTCCCTCGCTCATTACTTTTACGTTTGCAAACATGGCCGAGCAGGTAGTGCCCGAACAGGCCGAGCAGTCCGGGACTGTTTTTGCATCCAGTACATAATTACCGATGAGGGGGGTAGGGATCGTTCCCGGGTCTCCGACAATGTCGGTCACGTATTCCTCGTTCGCCCGTGTGCCGAATAGTTTTGCAAGCGTGATCCATGTCTCACCCGCACCACCGATGCTGGTCGCAACAACCGGGTCACCTGATGAAAAGACTGAATATACTGCTGCATCCGGTGCCGTCCCAGTGAGAACTTCAACACTCATCGGGGTATAGGTACAGACCGGTGCACCGCTCGCAGGATAGTTGCACCCGTACTGCTGGGGGTGTTCAATGGTAATGGTATTCTTGGGTTGGCTGAGCGTGGCAACCGTACCTTTGAGGGTAACTTCCTGGATAACCGCACTTGCCGGTACACATATGCAGCACAGCAACAGGGCCGCAATAATGATAACGAGACGTGTCTGTTTCATAACTATCAATTCCTATTTCTTACATCGACCATAGGTGTACAGAAATAAAAAACGTATCATCTGGACCTGAACCATTTTGCCAGAGAAGGACTAAACATACTGGTATGCAGGTCACCTTCCTCGGTACCAATGGCTGGTTTGATACCCCGGCCGGCAATACATGTTCAGCGCTGGTCCAGACAGAAGATTTTGATATTATTTTTGACGCGGGGAATGGCATAGCAAAAGCGGACCGGTATATCTCCCAGAATAAACCGGTATACCTGTTCATCAGTCACCTCCATATAGATCATATTGCCGGCCTGCACACGCTCGTCAAGTTCAGGCTCAAAAAGGGTCTGCATATCTTTACCCGGAAGGGGAGTATCGTGGATCTCAATGCGTTTGTCCGGGAACCCTACACGGTTCCTTTTTCAGATCTCCCCTTTGATGCGGATATCACTGAACTTGCAGAAGGCAGGCACGAACTGCCCTTTACCATCGAATGCCGCCCGCTCATCCGCCCGCTCATCCACCCGGCACCCTGTTTCGGGTACCGGCTGGAGATCGATGGGAAGGTTATCACGTATTGCACCGATACCGGTATCTGCGACAGTGCGATCGCCCTCGGGCGGGATGCCGATCTCCTCATCACCGAGTGCGGGCTCAAACCCGGTGTGAAGAGTCCGGACTGGCCGCACCTCAATCCGGAGGATGCTATCCATATTGCCCGGAGGGCACACGCAAAGCGGCTGGCTCTCATGCATTTCGGAGCAGTGGTGTACAGGACCGTTGAAGAACGGCTCGCATTAAGGCAGCGGTACGAAAAGGAATGGCCGGATCTGATTATTGCTACCGATGACCTGACAGTTCAGGTGTAATGAAAAAGAAAAAAAATTATTCCAGTTTTTTCATCAGCCATGCCATATTAATGCCCAGCGTCCTCATGGTTGTTATCCCCTCATCATCCCCATTCACATCGCCCGGAGCAAGTCCGATGCCGATATTCCAGTAAGACGAGCCCGGAACCACCATCTGGTTGATAAAGAAGAAGTGGTTGAGCGTATCAAAAGCATGAATGGCTCCGCCCCTGCGCACGGCAATCACTCCCGCACCCACCTTGCGCCGGAACATATCCTGGTTGGCCTTGGCCACAAATCCCGCCCGGTCAATCAGGGCCTTCATCTCCGATGATACATCAGAGAAATACGTAGGGGATGCTAGGATAATGCCATCTGCTTCCAGCATCTTCTCAATACAGTCATTGATGACATCTCCTTTCACCGCGCACCGCTGGTCCTGGTTCTCAAAACACTTCATGCAGGCCGTGCAACCCCGGATCTTCTTTCCCGCAAGCTGGACAAGTTCAGTCTCGATACCCGCATTTTTCAGTTCGTCAAATACTGTATCGACAAGGATTGCTGTATTTCCATCTTTTCGCGCACTACCATTAAAAGCAACAACTTTCATCATTTCACCTGATTACTATCCCTTTTTTCGTCCGGGCAGATAAAATTAAGCGGCTGAGTGGCTAAAAAGATGGGGTAATCGTACGCCATCTTATGAGCTTGCACGCTAAATAGAGGAGCGATATGAATACTCGTATACAGTTCTCCGACTTCCAACTATCCAAGGAACTCGGAAAAGCCATTGAAGATATGGGCTTCGAAGAGCCCTCGCCTATCC
>JANYKQ010000034.1 GCA_025358115.1 Methanomicrobiales archaeon
GCTTTGTTGAAATCCTCTAAAAATAGTGGGGGTCAAGGGGATGCTCCCCTTGGGTTGCTTCCCCCTCTGGGGGAGAGAGGGGGTCACCCTCCAAATGGCCTATAAGAGAAAGTGAATCACCGGAAATAGGATTTCAACAGAGCCGAATTCTCTTCAGGATCCCTGTATACCATCCCCTGGATCGTTCTGGGAGTATGGTTTTTTGGTATATCTATTTCCATCAGGAATTATTCTATAATATAATCTGAATAATTTATCCGTTTTCCGGTAAAAAAACAAATATTTATTGTCCTATGCGTGGTCTATTCTGTTTAAGTCTGGTGACCAGTACATTTTCCTAGAGACACGTACTCTGATAAGTGGATGAAGATGACCGACAAGGATTTTTTCAGCTTAAAAGACCGGTCATTTTCACTCTATCTTCTTGTTGCCATGGTAGTCCTCATCATTATTGTTATTGGTCTTGTTGCGGTGAATGACTACAACAACACAAAAAGTATGTTCGAACGGAATTCCCGGCACCTCCAGAGGCAGACAGAAGAAAATATCATTGCAACCGTGAAGCTGACGGATGTAAGTTATACCCTGTACGATGATACCCTCAATGACCTGATGCGCGAGGGATTTGACGGCGTGCTCTCAGAGTACGAGCGTTCCGGGGGAATCCCTTCACGCATGAATCTGAGTGACGTAAAACACAAACTGGGGGAACAGTTTGATGTGTATATTATCAATGAATCCGGCATCATTGAATTCACCACCTATGAACCCGAACTGGGGCTGGACTTCAAAACCGACCCGGATTTTTTTGCCTACCTTACAAAAATCAGGAATTCTGATGGCTTCTTCCCGGATCGTATTGTAGATGAGCAGATGGGTAGTGGTAATGCCCGAAAATATGCCTATATGCCCACGCCCGACCACCGGTACCTGCTTGAACTGGGACTTGCAAAAACCTCATTTCCCGGGCAACGGTCCTCACTCCAGTATAAAAAAGCCGTTGAGCATATCGCTTCATCCAACCCATATATTGACCGGGTCAGGATCTTCAATGTGGTTGGGAAACTCGCCGACAATACCTCCGTAACAATAGATGATGCCACACGAGTATCGCTAGAAACGGTCATCCGGCAACGCGGGGATCTCACGGTTACCGAGCCCGGGTCAGGGCGTTCCGTACGGTACCTGTTCATCGACCTGAAGAACGAACAGTACGGCTCGGACCTGAGCCGGATCGTGGAGATAACCTACAATGATGCAGAGCATGAAAAAGTGGCCATGGGGCATGGACAATTCCACCTGGTTGTCGCTATTTTAGCCCTCATTATCGGCATTTGTGCAGCTTTTATTCTCTCATGGTACCTGTCAAAACCGATAGCGGGAATTGTCCGGGATGTTGACCGGATCTCTGACGGGGACCTTGAATGGAAGATCTCGCCAACCCATGTAGCTGAATTCCAGGGGCTGGAACAGAGCATCAATACGATGGTCGTCTCGTTAAAGACTGCGCTTGGCCATGTTCAGGATGAAAAAGCATTTCAGCAGGAGATGATCAATCACCTTCCGGTTGCCGTATTTGTAAAGAATTCTGATGACGGAAAATATATTTTCTGGAATACGATGAGCGAAAAGATGTTCGAGCGCGTTGCTGCAGATGTGATCGGTAAATCTGCCCGTGAAGTCTACTCAGAATCAACGGCCCGTATCGTTGAAGAGGAAGATCATGCAGCATTAACCGGCCGGATCCACAAGTACAATAAAAAAATTTCCAGCATCACCGGTGATGAACGTATCATCCATGCCATAAAAGTCCTGATCCCTGACTCTTCAGGAAAACCGCGCTATATTCTTGGCATGGCAGAGGATCTGACCGAGCAGACAGCCAGCCTGAAACTGGATCTCCTTTACAGCATTACAAGAAGCGATATTCTCGACCAGCTCTCGATTATCATGAATTCCCTCGAGCGGGCGCAGCTCAAGAGTACGGAAGGTGCCATGCAGGCGTTCTTCGATAACACCATCGGTTCTGTTGAATCTATCAGGAACCAGATCGGGTTTATCAGGATGTTCCAGGATATGGGAATTGTGTCCCCGAAATGGCAGCACGCCGTATCATCGTTCGAATACGCCCTCACGCTTCTGCCGGCACACCACGTTGATATCTGTGCGGATATCGACAATGTTGAACTCTATGCAGATCCCCTCCTGCCCCGGGTTTTTTTCAATCTCCTGGAAAATTCCCTCCGGCACGGGGGTCACCCGCTGACAGAAATCCGGCTCTCGGCCCACTTGTCCGGCACCGCGCTTCATCTCACTTATACGGATAATGGGATTGGAATTCCTCTCGAGCAGAAGCAGAAGATATTCGAGTACCGGCAGGGTTCAGGAACCGGCATGGGGCTGTTCCTGGTCCGGGAAATTCTGGGCTTTACCGGAATCACGATAACTGAGGACGGTGAACCGGGAAAAGGTGTCCGGTTCGAGATTATTGTACCTGAGGGAAAGTTTCGGGAGGATGGCTGATTGATCCAATAGGGGAAGCGGGTCCCTTCGGGGCGGGTCGTTATCAGGTCCCGCAACTGACCGGTGTATAGGATTGCACCAGGATAATTTCACAGCCTGCGGGATACACATCGTTCCTTACTGTGCTTGTGTCGATAGAGTACCGGGAACCGGGAGAAGATCCCCGTATATTTACCAGTTTTCCTTTGATGATCACGCAGTTACCAACCTGCGTTCTCTTTACTTCGCTTTCCAGGGTAGAGTTCAGGAAGACGAGATGGCTGTTGCTGATGTGTTCATCAATAAATTCCTCGGTGAGACCTGACGAGGCCGGGATATCGTAGCTGTACTCGAGCGTACGGGAACCCATGGTAAAGGTGAAATACCGGAGTATATCCGGGCTGACCAGGTCGCCGTTCACCACCGCGAGATCGAGGGGGAGGATCCCTTCCGGCATTGTTGCGGGATACTCATGCCTGCCGACAACCCTTCCGGCAAGCGTGTAGGCATAGTCTGAGGTAAAGGTGAACTGCCAGTCGCCGGCTTTCCTGATATACTGCTGTGGGGCGGGAAGAGAAACCTGGAAGAAACCACCATTACCGGGAAGTCCCGAGGGCTCATTGGCAGGCATGCCG
This sequence comes from Methanomicrobiales archaeon, assembly GCA_025358115.1. Lineage (GTDB taxonomy): Archaea > Halobacteriota > Methanomicrobia > Methanomicrobiales > Methanospirillaceae > Methanoregula. The sequence continues at coordinate 3,138 of JANYKQ010000034.1, forward strand.
GTTCCGGAGATGACACTGAAGATGAGAAACCCTACGATGAGGAGCGGGATGAGGATGACTGACCATTCCAGCAGGGATCGTAAGCGGGTCATGGGAAAAAAAAGTTAAGACTTCTTAGGATGCTCGGAATGGGATATGGGATAATTACCGGATCTTACTCCCCGGCTCCACCGGGCGGAACGGCACCAGCAGCGATGCAGCATCTCCCGCCGCAAGCACCATGCCGTTGCTCTCCACACCGAAGATCTTTGCCGGCGCAAGGTTGGTGACTACTACCACATCCTTTCCCACCAGTTCCTCGGGCTTGTAGAACTGCTGCATGCCGGCAACGATCTGGCGGGTTTCCGTCCCGATATCAACCTGTAATTTCAGGAGTTTGTTCGATTTCGGTACTGGTTCTGCGGACAGCACCTTACCGGTCCTGATGTCCAGTTTCTGGAATTCCTCAAAGGTAACCATGGGTATCTTCTCCGTTTTCTTGTTTGCTTCTGCTACCCGTTTCTGGAGCAGGGCATCGAGTTCTTTGACCTGGTCCTCTTCCATCTTCACAAAGAGCGGGGTGGGGGCCTTGATACACCCTTCCGGTACCGGGTGGGTGGCATCGCTGATCGGGTGGCCTGCCACCTGATCATAATAGCCCAGCTGCTTCCAGCACTCCTGCGCAGTTGTGGGCATCACCGGCTCGAGAAGCAGCGCGAGGGCTTTTGTTATCTGGACACAGTTTTTGATCACCTGTGCGGCAGCAGCCCGGTCGGTCTTGATCAGTTTCCACGGGGCATTGGTCTGGATGTAGGTGTTGCCGAATGCCGCAAGTGCCATGATTGCATCGACCGCACCCTTGAACTCGTACTCCTGCATGTAGCCGTTCACCGTCACGAGGCACTTTTCGATCTCTGCGGTTATTGCCGGATCAACTATGCCTCCGGGAATACCCTCCCATTCCTTCTGGGCGAAGTAGAGCGTGCGGTACACAAAGTTGCCGAAGATGTTGACCACTTCATTGTTGATCCGCTCGGCAAATACCTTCCACGAGAAGTTCAGTTCCTTGGTATGGCTCGTGTACGCAAGCAGGTAGTAGCGCAGGTAATCAGCGGGCAGTCCCTTGTCCAGGTAATCGTCATTTGTCCAGACCACGTATCCCCGGGATTTCGAGAACTTGTGGTCATCCACCTTGACCATCCCGCTCGCAACAATCGCGTGGGGAACCCCGTAGCCTGCACCCTTCAGAAGGGCCGGCCAGAAGATACAGTGGTGGTAGATAATATCCCCGCCAATGAAATGGGTGACCCGGTTCGCCCCGCACCAGAACCGTTTCCAGTCGTTACCCGTCTTCTTTGCCCACTCTTCGGTAAAGGCGATGTAACCTATCGGGGCATCGACCCAGACGTAGACCACAAGGTCATCGCGGCCCGGGAACTTCACGCCCCATTCAAGGGTCCGGGTGATGCACCAGTCATGGAGTTCATCCTTGATCCAGCCGATCGCGTAGTTCTTTGCATTACTCGTACCCCGCAGGGTGTCGAGATACGGAAGCAGGAACTCCTTGAACTCGGAGAGTTTGAAGAAGTAATGTTCCTGGTCGCGGAACTCAGCTTTCGTTCCGCAAACCTTGCAGAGCGGATCTTTTATCTCGCCGGGTTCCAGGTGTTTGCCGCATCCCTGGTCGCATTCATCCCCCCGGGCCGGTTTCCCGCAGTGGGGGCAGGTGCCTTCGACATACCGGTCCGGAAGGAAGCGTTTGCATTTCGTACAGTAGGCCTGGTGCACGATCTGCCGGTAGATGTAGCCGTTCTTCTCGAGCTCGGCAACAATGGCCTGCGTGCGGTGGTGGTTTGCCGGGTTGTCGGTCATGCCGAAATGATCGAACATGACGTTCATCCGCTTGAACGTCTCGTCGAAGTGCGCGTGATAGCGTTCGGACATGGCCCGCGGGGTGATGCCGGTCTCTTCAGCCGAGACAACGATGGGTGTCCCGTGATTGTCCGAACCGCAGACGAAGACCACTTCCTCTCCCATCCGCCGCATATAGCGGACGTACGCGTCAGCGGGAACGTACGTTCGCAGGTGTCCGAGATGGCAGGGGCCGTTTGTGTACGGCAACCCGCAGGTGACCAGCAGCGGTGGGGATGTCATGACTACATTTTTTGATTGTGAACCGTAATAAGATATGACATGGCCAGGCTGCATAAACTCACCACGCGGGCGTTCGGAGCCGAACCCGGGATCCCGGATATCGCCCGGCTCACGGAATGGATCGCGGAGCATCGCGGCACAATGGCCGACATCACCACGTACCGGCTGTACCAGTCCCTTGACCCGCAGCTGGAGGCGGGCATCGGGCACCCCTGTGCCGGGGGGAAGTTCTGTGCAGACCGGATACGTGCATCCTTTCATGGGGTAACCGGTGGATGCGTTACCGAAGATATTGCGGTGGATACGGAAGGGCTTAAAGAGGACGCGGCAGGTATTGTGGTGCAGAAGCGCAACAGCTGGTGCGCACTGCCGGCACCGCATGTTCTCGGGCTCATAGATCGTTACTATGATGATGACGAGGAGTGGAGCTATGCCCTCACCGAAGCATACAGCACGGTTTTGCGGGCAATGCGGGACATCGGGATCGCAGGACATGTGCTGATCGGTGATAAGACCGATGAGATGGAGATAGTTGCCCTGGCAGGGCAGAAAGTTTTCTTCTTCCAACCGGGAACGGATCGCAGGAGCCTGGAGTGCCTGATGGAGCACCAGCGGCAGATCGCAGTGGGTCCGGATCAGCTGGAAACTGTTTTTGATCTCATGAATGAGTATGATGTGCGGAAGATCTTTGTCATGGATCCGGATGCAGAAGCGATCGCGCTTGCTCTTTCCCATCTCGATCCGGATCAGGTGAGTGCCGGGGGGTACTGCCGGGATGAGAGCGGGGAATACTGGAAAAACCTTGTTGACACTGCCATATATACACGGTAAGTGAACCGGCTAAAAAGAGAGATTTGTATTTTTAGTTCTGACCGGTCTGGTGAGAAACGGAGCGGATGCTGATCTGGTCGTGCCAGGTTTCCACATACCCGTCAGGGAAAATCAGTGTGGTTGTCGCGGGTGAGAAATCCGGCGAGATGAGGGGTGCAAACCAGTACGTGTTGAGAACCTTTTGTGCCCGTTCAAATGAGACGGCGGGGGTTTGCATCACGGTTTTCCCATTCGCGTTTTTAACTGTGGCAAACGACGGGACAATCACTGTAGCAGCGGAACTCGACACTTTTGTCACCGTAACCGGCTCTCCTGACCGTGATTCGAATGCTTTCCTGAGCTCGGCAGCCGGATCGGTGATCCTGAAAAATACCGCGCTCTGTTCAAAGAATGAGAGATCATATTGCATTTCGATCTGTGCATCACCCTGATCGGCGAGGGTAATGGTGAGTGTTTTCATGGTAAATGCCTGTGCCGGCATTGCTGTCAATGCCAGGATACAGAGGCACCCGAGGATGATATGAATATTTTTCATGGTATTTTATTGTACGATGATGCAGGTTAAAAGATCGTAGGATGGAGGAAGTGATAATAATCCTTTGTTGTGATCAGCCGGGCGGTGTCTTTATGGTCGTCCGACAGAACGCCATGATTGGTAGAAAAAGGTATTTTTTATTTCCTGCTGATGGCAATGAGCAGGATTCCACCGGTAAGGCCGGCAATGATGGCAGGCACCGAAACGGGCGACTGGGTTGTCGGTACTGGTGTCGTGGACGGGACCTGGTTCAGGGTCACATAGATATCCACGGTCTCTCCCGAAGCGGGCTGGCGGGGCACCGTGCCGGTGGTGGGAGTATACCCGGATTTTGAAACGGTGAATGATGAATAGGGTGTTCCGGTTGTCGCGACCGGTATGGTCAGGACCCCATTCCGGATTACTCCCATGTTTTTCGATCCTATGGTGACTGTTGCACCCTCCACATTTGCATGGATAGCAATCCAGCCATTATCACTTCCCGGCGGGTTTACCGCGGTTGTTGGTGTGCCCACGGGATAGAGCGTGACCCGGAGGGGGACTGTCTGTCCCTTGGCAGGTGCGTCCGGCATTATACCGGATGCGGTCACGTACCCGGTTTTTTCCACGCGGTATGTTTTATACGGTGTTCCGGTCAGGTACACCAGGACCTGAAGCGTCCCGTCCGTGGTGATTCCTTTATTTCCTGAATCGAAGTATACGGTGGCCCCGTTGACATTACAGGATACCAGGTACCATCCGGCATCGCCCCCGATGGGGGGGATAGGTGTTGTGGGCTGGGTGGTGATTACCGGGTTGAGGGTTGCATACAGGTCCACCGTCTGGTCTGATGCTGGCATGCCGGATATGGATCCTTCGTACGTGACATACCCGCTTTTACTGACAGAATAGGTGGTATAGGGAGTACCGGTTGTTGATACTTCCTGGGAAAAGATGCCGCCGGATATAGTTCCTTTTGTAACACCATTGAATGCAACGGAAGCTCCGTCAACATTACTGTGGACCACGATCAAACCCTTGCCGCTGCCCGTGGGTTTCTGGACGAGAGTAGCATCAATTATAATATCGCTGGTCTGGCCTGGAGAAGGAGCCGGTATGGTTCCATAAGCATTATAATACCCGTTTTTTGTGATGATGTACTTGGAAAAACCATCATCATACGGGATCTCAAAGAATCCGTCCAGGATTGTTCCCCGTGATATGCCATTTATGGTTACCGAAGCATCGTTGGCATTACATGCCAGCGAAGAGATGGCATCAGTACACTGAAATATTACTGATATCCCTCCCCCGGGAAGAACCGCGGCAACCGGCGCAATGCAGGCACACAAACCGATGATGAGACAGAGAACAGAAATTACTCTTATAATTTTCATGTTAACAGAATTTCCTGTAATAGGTAATGAGGGTTAGCTCAAAAAAAGGAGAGTGGGGGAAATGACTACTGGTTTGCTTCGGCAGCTTTTACAAATTCGTCGAAGTGCCGGCTCTTCTTGAACAGCCACCAGGTGAAACGCTCAATCACGGAAAAATTGAACGAACCCCCCGCTGCATTGGGGTGTCCGCCCCCGCCGAATTCGCGGGCAATGAGATGACTGATCGGCGGCACGGACCGCACCGAGAACTTGCCGTCCTTACCGATGATCACTTCAATATCGGTCTTCTTCTCGTCACGGATGAAATGTGCTGTCTCACTCGGGTAGCCGTAGAGCGGTGCAAACACGATCTTATATTTTTTCCCAAGGAATGTTGCCTGTTTCAGGCTGCGGCGCATCATGGTATCCATATCAGCCTTGATCTCTGCATACTCCTGCTCGATCAAGGTATCAGAAAAGATCCCGGCAACAAGGCAGTCGCGGACATGCTCGCGGTTTTTCTTTCGCTGGAGAACCTGCCCGAGCACTGCAGAACGTGGATCAGCGTGTTTCCAGAGATCGTAATCACAGACCACGCGGGCAACCTCAAGTGCTGTCGGATTATCCGGGGCAAGATCGCGGGCAACAATGCCCGTGCCGCAGACGGTGGTATCGATATGCAGCAGGGACACGATCCGCTCAATCTTTTTTATCTCGTCATCCCGCCAGCGGTGATGATCCCGCCACTCGATCTTCCAGCCGTTTGCCTTTGCCTTGCCGGCAATGGATTCGCAATCCCGGTGATACCCGAGGTCCGAGATGGAGAGGAGATCCCCGTTTCCCTCGCAGGAGGCCACGAGCGAGAAGAGTGCTGAAAACTTGCCTACCGAACTCCAGATGGTAAACACGCCCTCATTGCCGAACTTCATGCGGTGAATGGCGTCCGCTCCAACAGCATCAAGATCATTATGGGTAAGGTGGATCACCTGTGCGGTGCGGCTCTTTACTGCATTTAAAAGACCGCTGTTTTCGCCACCAGCACGTGCATTCGGGAGTGACATTGGTTAATACTGACATTGCCGCATATAAAAAAGAGCGGTTCTACCCAAAATCCGGGTAAATGATCGTATCATTTATTAGTCCCAAGTGACAACATTTATAGTCCTGCCCTAGTAGCTCAGCTTGGGAGAGCGCTAGACTGAAGATCTAGTTGTCGCCTGTTCAAATCAGGCCTGGGGCACTTTTTCTAATATTTTCTCTTTCAGCAGCGATCTATTATCTTTATATCCGGACATACAATTATTTCATCGATTTGACTTTCCCGTGGCCACCATGGATCTGATGCTCGCAGCCGTTATCGTAATTTTCGTTTCAATCGTATTCCTGTACATCGGCAGTCTCTTCCGGCTCCCCAGTATCGTCTCCTTCCTGGTAATCGGGATGTTGATCGGACCGTTCGGGTTTGGTGTCATCACCGACCAGTCGCTCATCGATACCATCGGAAATATTGGGATTATCCTTCTGCTCTTTACCATCGGTCTTGAGTTCTCGTTTGAAAAACTCCTCCATTCCTGGAGGATTGTCATCATCGGGGGCCTTATTCAGGTAATAACCACGATTGTGGCAATCACTTTCGTAACTTCGTATTTCAAGCTCCCGTTCAATGAAGCCCTCTTCTTCGGGTTTATCGTATCGCTGTCCAGCACAGCGATTGTGATGAAAATCCTGCAGGAGCGCAGGGAAGTCGATACTCTCCAGGGCCGGACCCTTCTGGGTATCCTCATCTTCCAGGATCTTGCCATTATCCCGATGATCCTCATTACCCCGCTCCTGGTGGGCAGCCATGGCCCGGATATGACCGGTCTCCCTCTCCAGATAGGAAAAGTCGCCGGCCTCTTACTGGTCATCATTGTATTTGCCAAATGGATCATCCCTGCTTTGCTCTTCCGGGTTGCCCGGCAGAAGAATCGTGAACTGTTCTTCATCACAATTGCCGGCACCTGCATGGGTATCGGCTGGCTCACCAGCGAAGCGGGTCTCTCGGTCACGCTGGGGGCATTCGTGGCCGGTCTTATCATCGGAGAATCCGATTACAATATCGACGCACTCAGCCACATCATCCCGTTCCGGGATGTTTTTGCTGCAATTTTTTTCCTCTCTATCGGCATGCTCCTCAACACCGGCAGCGTCCTGAGAGATCTCAACTGGGTGATCCTGATTGTCATCATCATCCTGGTAGTCAAGATCCTGACCGGTGTATTTTCAGCAGCGGTCCTTGGCATGCCTGCCCGGGTCTGTATCTTTACCGGTCTTGCACTCTGCCAGATCGGGGAGTTTTCTTTCGTGCTTGCAAAGAGTGGTCTTGATGGCAAACTTATCCCTGACGGGGTTTACCAGCTTTTCTTAGCCGGGGCGATCATCACGATGGCACTCACCCCGTTTGCCATGAATGCCTCCCCGCGGTTTGTTGACCTGTATTACCGGCTCATTCCTCAACGGGCATTCCGGCCCGGGGATGCTGATACGGATTCAGCATACGGGCAGGTTCTCTCAGGCCATATCATTGTTGCCGGGTACGGTGCAACCGGGAAAAGTGTTGCCCGGGCAGCCGAGATTACCGGTATTCCCTACATGGTGATCGAGCTGAACCCGGAAATTATCCGGAAGGAGAAAACTTCGCGTCATCCCCATTTTATTTTCGGGGACGCGGCCCAGAAAGAGATACTCGAACATGCCGGCATTTACCAGGCACGATCACTTGTTATTGTAGTTTCTGAGCAGGGCGCAGTTCCGCGCATTATCCGCCTGGCCCGGCAACTATCTCCCCATATCCATATCGTAGCCCGGATCCGGCATATCCGGCATACCCAGGAGATCCTGGACATTGGAGCCGATGAGGTAGTATCGGAGGAGTTCGAGGCTGCACGCGAGATCTTCACCCGGGCACTGAGGAAATATCACGTTCCCGAACCTGAGATCCAGAAAATTGTGCTCCGTCTTCAGAAATGGGGATATGCAAAATTTATCAAAAGCCCCGAGACCGGCTGGACTAACTCCAGCATAGATACTCTCCTGCATTCCTTCCGGGTTCACACGATAAATGCTGAACCCGGCTCGTACTGCGAGGGAAAGACCATTGCCGAACTGGACCTCAGGAATCGTTTTGGCATTCCGGATCTCGGGTTCCGTCACGGCGAGAAGACCGTTTTTGAACCCGATGAAAGCCAGAAAATTTCTGCGGGAGATGCCCTGATTATTTTCGCATCGGATGAGAAAGTCGAAGAGATCTCCGCCATGTTTCGCGCGTGATTTTTTTCCTTTCTCTGTGACCTGTGCACAAGTATCCACCCCAAACTCTTCACACCGTGAAGGGTCTGCCAGTGCCAGGCCGCAATGGTGTCGGGACGGTGAAGGTGTCCTGGTATCAGGTTCGGGATGAGCAGGTTACTTTCCTAAAAATCTCTCAATCCCTGCTTTGAGCTCAATGATGGAGACGGGTTTCTGGAGGATACCTAACCGGGGATCATTGAGTCCGGTGATCTTCTCTTCAACGGAAGGTGACGCGGTAAAAAGCAGTACCGGTATATCCTTAATGCCATATTCTCCCCGGAGTTTTTCCAAAAATTCCCACCCGTTGATAGGAGTCATCATGATGTCGAGAAGGATGAGTGCGGGAGGTTCTTCCTTTGCCTGCCTGAGCGCTTCGAGCACATCCGGAACAAGGATGGGTTCATAGCCGATTCGCCTGAGAAGGATCTCCATCATATCCAGTATGGGCCGGTCATCTTCAACGAGCATAATTTTATGAGGCATTTTTCATCTCCCTGGGAAGGTCGATAGTAAAAGTACTCCCCGTGTTTACTGCACTTTTTACCGAAATATCCCCGCTATGCATCTGGACTACCTTTTTTGCAATGGAGAGCGACAGCCCGATCCTGTCATACCGGCGGGACAATTTTGCCGAATCTGCAAGCTGGAACGGTTCAAAGATGGAGGAGAAGGCATTTTGTTCAATACCAATCCCGTTATCCTGGACTGAAATATGGTGGTTCGCATCTCCGGGCTCTGAATGATAGGTAATATTGATTCTCCGCGGGGGTTTGGAATAGCTGACTGCATTTGAGAGCAGGGAGTCAATTACACTATAGATGCGATCCTTATCAGCAGTGAGCGTTACTGATTCGGGAATATCAACGGTCACTTCCGCTTTTGACAGGTATCCGCTGGTATCGATGATGCTTCTTACGAGGGGTTCAAGCGGGAATGTTGAATAACTCAGCTTGAGTTTGCCGCTGTCCAGCACCGAGAGATCGAGCATCTGGTTGATGATCTGGCGTTCCCGATCCACACTGACAAGGCAGCGTTCAAGGATCTTTTTTGTATCTTCAACAATGCCAAAACCATCGGGATCGGAAAGGAGGAGATTGAGATACCCGAGAATTGGCTGGAGGGGAGTACGCAGTTCATGGGCAACGGTGATGATGATCCCGCGCCGCCTTTCATTATCCTCATGGATCTTGTCGGAAAGACGCTGTTTTTCCGAGATATCCACGATATTGATCATCGTTGCCGGTTTCTCAAGATGGAGGATAGAATTTGCCGTGAGGGAGCCTAACCGTGTATCACCGGTTTTGGTAACAAACCGTATCTCGATCTCACCGTGAACCGGTTTGTTCTCTGACCAGTGCCGGGCAAATTCCATAAATTCATCGCGATCCTGTGCATCAACAAAATCAGCCAGGTGTTTTCCCGCAAGTTCGTTCTTTCCATAGCCGGAAAAAACCGAAAATGCCGGGTTCGAGAACCGGATGGTCTCATGCTGGATGAGCAGGATCCCATTCGGGGAATTCTCGGTTAACTGGCTGTATTTCATCATATTGTCATTGTTCAGTTTCTCTGCGATCTTCCGCCCGTTGATATTGACCGCAGTGCAGCTGATGGTGGTTTCATCAATCGTATTCCAGGAAAGATTTACCCAGTAGCCCGAACCGGATTTCGTTGTCAGGCGCGTCTCGAAATTCTCTGAAGCTTCACTCTTGGCTATTCTCTCCAGGAACCTCTCCTTGTCCCTTGGTGTCAGGCAGAGGGATGAAAACTGTTTGCCGGTGATCTCTTCGGTGGTGTAATCAAGCATATCCTGGAACCGGGTATTCGTCTGCCGGATGGTAAAATCTGCACGATTAAAAAGTGCAATACCCAGCTGGGAGTGCTCGAATACTGACCGGTAGCGTGTTTCGCCTTGCCGTATTTTTTCTATAAAGTAGGAGATCATGCAGGCAATGATCACAAAGAGAATTGCTTCAGATGTGACGGTGACCATTGCAGTATAATCGGGGTAACGGTAGTAATAGCCGACAGCCTGGTAGGCAATACCGCAGGCAAATGCAACCAGCAATCCACGTTTTGGATAGAAGAAGGCTGCATAGATGATGGGAATGAAGAAGAGCTGGTAATTGATGAAATCAATGGAACGGGAGTAGGAGAGAGCCGTGATGAGCGTACAGCAAACGGCAAGCGAAGTGATGACACAGAACCGGACAATATCTGTACGCGATATTATATGCGGTAAAAACCGGTTCCCCTTGTCAGTCATATCCTGCGTTGACAATTGAATTTCCTGTTATTTTAACATTCACCCTGAATCATAAAGGTAAAAACCAAATTTTTTGGTCCACGGCTAAGGAATTGAGGAAGATTGAGGATAAAAATTACCTGTTCCTGGTTGTCCCGGTGCGAATCGTTCAAAGTCAACTGTATCCACCTTTGGCCTGAGCGTGATGGGTATATAATTGGCAGTGCAACCAACGATACTTTATGCGACCCCATGTCGTGGTCAATGTTGCCATGAGTGCTGACGGTAAAATTTCCACCCGGGAACGCCGGCAGGTCAAAATCTCCGGAGTCCAGGACTTCCAGCGTGTTGACCGGTTGAAAGCGGGAGCTGATGCCGTCATGGTTGGGATCGGTACCGTGCTTGCAGATGATCCCTCCCTTACCGTGAAAGCCGAAGAATGCCGTACCCACCGGTTGAACCGGGGGGTGGATGAGCATCCGGTCCGAGTCGTTGTTGACAGTACTGCCCGTATCCCGCTGGAAGCCTCCGTATTGCATAAAGGTCCCGGGAAACGGATTATTGCTGTCTCGGGACGGGCAGATCCCCGGAAAACAGCAGCCCTGCAAAACATGGCAACCGTTATTATTGCCGGGGTGGATGAAGTTGACCTTTCCCTCCTGATGGATAAACTGGGGGAGATGGGCATCCGGCGTGTGATGGTTGAGGGTGGCGGAACCCTGATTGCCGGGCTTATCAATGCCGGGCTGGTCGATGAGATCTACACGTTTATCGGCAACATGATCATCGGTGGAAAAGATTCTCCCACGTTTGTGGACGGGGATGGATTTATCCAGGAATCCCTGTTCTGCCGGCTCACCCTTTTAGAGACACGCCGGATCGAGAACGGCGTCCTTCTGCACTGGCATGTTGAGAATACGGAAACGAAAAAATAATCCCGATTTTTTTTGAATTTTTTTGTCTGCTGTTTTTGTAACTCCCGCTCAAGTGCGTTTCAACAGCCACTTAAAACAATGAATAATGGTCCCGTCTGCTTTGCCGGATTCCGGAAAATATTTTTTTGTTTCCCTGGTTTCTTTTTTTGTCATCCTCTGGTCAGGACCGGTGCGAATGCTCATCTGCCGGTATGATTGACAATTATCTACGTATCTTGCAGTCATTGTCTTAGGAGTAGTCTTTGTCCTGATTGCGATCAGGCAGGTGGGCCGGTTCAACCTGAAGATCTGGCAGATCATGCTCGGAGGAGCACTGGCGGTCCTCCTGTCCGGGCAGATAGCACCTATCGAGGCACTGCATGCGATCAATCCCGATGTGCTGGTCTTTTTATTCGGCCTGTTTATTGTCGGGGAGGCACTCGTTGAGAGCGGGTACCTCGCGTATATTGGCCACCGGTTTTTTTCACGGGCGAAAGATCCCGTTCAGCTGGTGCTTGTTATCCTGTTTGGCATGGGCATGCTGTCAGCCCTCCTGATGAATGACACCCTTGCCATCATCGGGACCCCTCTTGTTCTCGCGCTTGCCTCACGGTTTAAGATTTCACCAACCCTGCTCCTTATCGCGCTGGCTGTTGCGATCACGACCGGCAGTGTGATGAGCCCGATTGGCAACCCCCAGAACCTGCTGATCGCGCAGGGCAGCGGGATGACTGGAGCCTTCCTGACATTCGGGTCTTGGCTTCTCATTCCGACCCTCATCAGTCTCCTGATCGCATTTGTGGTTCTCCGCCTGCTCTACCCGGAGGAGTTCATTTCCCGGCCGCTTATAGCCGGACCTGCAGTTCCTTCTGACCCGGGAGTAACCCTCCCGGTCAGGTGCTCGCTGGCAATCATACTCCTGCTTGCCGCGGCTAATATCGCTGCATCCCTGCTCGGGGCCCGGATGGTAGTCACCCTGCCCCTTATCGCCATCGGGGCTGCTGTTCCCGTGCTCCTGTTCTCCGGGCAGAGATGGACGGTGCTCCGCAGGATCGACTGGGCCACGCTTGTCTTCTTTGCTGCGATGTTTGTCCTGATGGAGAGTGTCTGGCAGACCGGGTTTTTCCAGACGTTTGTTGACGGGAGCATGGTCTCTTCGGTACCAATGATCCTCTGGACCAGTGTCATTATCAGCCAGTTCATCTCCAATGTTCCCTTTGTGGCGCTGTTCCAGCCCATGATCCTGCAGGCAGGTGGCGGGACAACGGCCCAGCTGATGGCGCTTGCGGCCGGGAGCACGATTGCCGGGAACTTAACGATCCTCGGCGCCGCAAGCAATGTGATCATCATCCAGAATGCCGAGAAGCAGGGCCAGACTATCTCCTTTATCGCGTTTGCAAAAGTGGGAATCCCGCTCACGATTCTCCAGCTCACGGTGTACTGGATCTTTCTTTCGGTGGTGTGATCGCGGGCCCGTTCCGGTTATGAGCCGGTAAATGTCAGGTACCTTTTCCCCCATTCTAGATAGTGTGGTAAAACACCTTCCCGGGCTCTGCAAACAATTATCCCTTTTGGGGCAGCATTTTTCCCACGGTCAGGGAAGATCTCATCTGCAAATCTGTGGCTGGCCTGATAATACCTGAGGAGCCGTGAATAGAAATCCGGGTTCTGTTGAAACCTTTGAGAGAACCCGTAGTCCCCTTGGGAAGTATTTGCATTGCCGGCTCCCGCCCACAACCCCCGGTCATCACCCAATAGTGCGATACTCCTCAGAGTGTTCATGACCCTCACATCTCGGGGGGTCAAGGGGATGCTCCCCCCGGGGTGCCTCCCCCTGTGGGGGAGAGAGGGGGTCACACTCCGTGTTGTTGGAAAAGAAAATCAAACCATGGAAAACGAATTTCAATGGAGTCAAATCCGGAGTCCCTGATGTGTATTGAAATATTCAGGAAAACCCGCATGACCTGCAAACTAGTTAACCGGAACGGACTGATCGCATGAACGTGACCATTGATCGTATGGAGTGCGTGAGTTGCGGGGCGTGCTGGAACACCTGCCCGGCACTCTTTGAGCAGAATCCCTGTGATTCTCTCTCACAGATCGCAGAGGCCTTCAGGTTCTCCGGTGATCGTGCGGAAGGAGTTATTCCGGAAGACCTGGTCCTGTGTGCCCGGGAAGTGGTGAATCTCTGCCCGGTTGCTATCATCGCTCTTTTGTACGATGAACCAGGGAAGATGTAATACGGGGAAACACCCTCTCCTCTTTAAACAGGTGGAATGATTCTTTTGCAGGAAACTGAACGGGAAGAACTCAAGGCAAAAGTGCTTGCGATCAATGACCTGATCGCGTACCAGGCGGGCACGGTTGCGAGCCGGATGATCGTGTTCAAGAAAGCGGGGACGCTGACGTGCTTTTCTTTTGATGACGGGGAAGGATTATCGGAGCATACTGCGCCTTTTGATGCAATCCTCCAGGTGACGGAAGGAGAAGCGGAAGTGCAGATTGCGGGCGCACCTTTCACGGTGCATGCGGGTGAACTGATCATTCTCCCGGCGAACAAACCCCATGCGGTATCTGCAAAAACCCGGTTTAAGATGATGCTTACTATGATACGGGAGTGACGATTCACCCTTTATCCTGATTTTTTTCTTTTATCAGATACTCTTCCCCCAGGACTGGACCAAGGGGGGGTCGGGCATTTTTCTTTAAGTGGGGCCGGTAGTGTGGGGTTATCGGTGGGATTTTTCCGTGGTGGATATGACAAGTATTCCCATCCCATGGCCTGTCATGGTCTCCCGACCTCCTGCCCTCCGACGGAGAACCTGCACTATCAAGTACCTGGCTGCTCTTATCTACAAAATTCTCCGACGTGAAGATCAGGATCCGGGGGTTTCCGCGCTACGTCCGGGAACTCATGTCACCCCCTCAAACGCTGACAGAACGCGGATGCGGGCGTCTTTTCGCTGGGTGAATTTTTGCGGGTTTTTGCCCGGGAAGTGGAGCACGATCTGAGGGGAGATCGGCTGTTGTAATAGTGCTAATTAGGGATATTTCCGGGCACGATTTGCCCGGATTTGCGGCAATCGGGGGTTGTTTTTGGAGAATCCGAAAAGAATAGTGTCGGTTTTCCGCGAATTAGTGTCATATTGTGTGCCGGGAGGGGGAAACGGGGGGCGAAATGGGCTCCGTTGTGTAGGTGGGGGGTGAGGAGTGCCCGAGGGGTTCATCGAAGAGCCAGACTGAATGGCTAACAAAGATGCCGGGATCAATCATTCGCATGTTCGCGATGATCATCAACACCAGATAGACAACCTGCTCATTTTCATCCGGAAAAAGATGAGCCGGTATTGTTTTGCAATCCTTTTGGATTTCTTTCCATGAAACGAGCCGGAAAGCCAGCCCCCGATATGCAGAGGATCTTCTGATAACCGGGCGATTTTTTGCCAAGTTCAGCAATGATTTTCTTATTGTTCCGGACCTGTGCAATACTTTCAAGAAATATATCGGTCCGTTTGATCGTCCATACCATCAGGCACCTTCTCTGGGCAGGTCATCAACCGATGTGATCTTTTTTGTGCGACCCGACCGGAAGTCACGAGCACTTTTTTTGATTGCCTGCATGGTTGCCGGGGTGCTCAAAATTTCAACAGTGGAGTATAATTTATTCCGGTAGTTAATTCGGTTATGGTGTGGTTATGTCCGGCTTTTGGCGACCGGCTTACTTTCTTGAGTGAGGGGAGGTCGGGCGTTTTTCCTTGAGATGAGTATAAGCGAAAAATAACCGGACATTTTAAAAACTCCCACTCGATACTATCTGTCAGCTGATTCCCCATGGCCGAATACGAACCCCCGAAACACGAAGACAAGCCGGATAAGAAACGCGAGGAGCTCAAAGGGAAAGTGATCGATCTCAAAGAGCTGGTCGGCTACGCGGAAGGAGCCGTGGCCAGCCGGATGATCATCTCGCGGAAAGCCGGCAACATCACCATCTTCTCGTTCGATGAGAACGAGGGCCTCTCGGAGCATACCGCACCGTTCGATGCCATGGTCACGATTCTTGAAGGGGAATGCGAGGTCTGGGTGGCCGGGCAGACCTACCCGATGAAGACCGGAGAGACGATTATATTCCCGGCCAATGTCCCGCATGCCCTCTCTGCGATCACGAAATTCAAGATGAGCCTGATTATGATCAAGGAGTGATGGCATGCCCGGCGATGACAAGAACGGCTATTACTGCTCGATCTGCGGGGGGATCCCTCCGGACCGGATCACCACGAAACGAATCCTTATCGACGGGAAGGAGACCGGCATCGATCATCTCGACTTTATCCTGGAAGAAGTAAAGAAACTCCGGCTGGAGAATGCAACTGAGATCTCTGACGAACTCCTCAAGCGGGTGAAGGTCTTCAACTATGTGCCCACCAAAAAGACGGCAGAATATGCCGCAGCCCTCGTGACAGAGTACCGGAGATTTCTGGCAGCACAATAATCATTCCGGTTTTTTCTCCAACATCCCGTTCCAGCGCCGGACACAATTATAAAAAGTTATGAGCACAGATACGGTACCAGCACATGGATATCCTCTCAATCGTTCTCATCATCGCAGGGCTCTGCCTGTTTGAGACGATCACCAGCATCGACAATGCCATCATCAATGCCGAAGTCCTCTCCACGATGGGAGAGCGGGCGAAGAAATGGTTCCTGCTCTGGGGACTGCTCATTGCCGTCTTTGCAGTACGGGGCCTGCTGCCCTGGCTGATCGTCTGGCTGTCAACTCCTTCCCTTGGTCCCATAGGTGCCCTGACAGCCACCTTCTCTTCCGATCCGCTCGTGATTGCAGCCATCGAGCATTCCGCTCCTATCCTCCTTATGGGCGGCGGGGTGTTCCTTATCTTCCTCTTCTTCCACTGGCTCTTCTTGGAAGAGAAGAACTTCGGCCTGCGGGGGGAGCGCTACATTGCGACAAAAGGGGTCTGGTTCTTTGCGATAGTCTCGGTCCTGCTCGCGGCAATCGTCTGGTTTGCCCTTGCAAAAAGCCCGATGATCGCGTTCGGTGCGGTGATCGGGTCGACCGCGTTTTTCATTGTCCACGGGTTCCGCCAGAACGCGGAAGCCGCCGAGAAGAAGATGCTGCATGGCGACATGTCCGATATGAGCAAGATCTTTTATCTCGAAGTGATCGATGCCACCTTCTCGATCGATGGCGTAATCGGGGCATTCGCCTTCACCATGGCAGTACCGCTGATCATTATTGGCAACGGGCTCGGGGCATTCGTGGTGCGGGAACTCACCGTGCGCAACGTGGATAAGATCAAGCGATATCCCTACCTGAAAAACGGCGCTATGTACTCCATCCTCGTGCTGGGCGCCATCATGATCCTCGACAGTTTCGGCTTTCCGATCCCCTACTGGGTCTCACCGCTCCTTACGTTTAGCATCGTGGGCTGGTTCTTTTTTAAATCCACCCGGGCAATGCAGCAGCAGCCGGCAGGGCAGTAAATCTTTTTTGCGGGAAAAAATTCCCGGTTGTCAACATTTCTCTCATGTGGCACATTCAGAAGAAATATATGGCTGTAACCGGAGATTACCGGCAACAGGATTCTTTCGACCCGTCGTGAGGGGATGAAACCATGGAACCGGAAAAGAAGAAGGCCGAGATAAAAATTACGGGAATGCACTGTGCAACCTGTGCGGTGAATATCGAAGAGTCCCTGGCAGGACTTAAGGATGTAGCCAAAGCACAGGTGAATTTCGGAACGGATACGGCCCATGTTGAATATGACCCGGCCAAAGTATCGCTTGCTGACCTTGAGCATGCGGTGAAAGAGGCCGGGTACGATGTTGTCAACCGCCAGGTTACGATAAAAGTCGGCGGCATGATGTGTGCAACCTGTGTCGAGACGATCGAAGCGGCCCTGCGGGAACTTCCCGGGATCGTCTCGGTGACGGTCAATCTTGGTACGGAAAAAGCCTATGTCTTCTATAACCCTTCCCTGTCGGGCATAGAGGACATGAAAAAAGCAATCGAGGATGCGGGGTACCAGTATCTTGGCATATCCGGTGAAGTGAGTGAAGATGCAGAGAAGACTGCCCGGGATAAGGACCTGCATGACAAGTTTGTCCGGTTCATGGTGGGTTTTGCGGTCAGTATCCCGCTCATGATAGCCATGTGGGTTCCGCTCCCCCTCACCATGCAGCAGCTCGGCTACGTGATGCTCGTTATCTCGACACCGGTCTTTGCCTATGTTGCCTACCCGATCTTCCGGGCTGCCTGGCTCTCCCTCTCGCACCGCATGCTCTCCATGGACGTGATGTACGCGATGGGTACCGGTGTGGCATTTGTATCGAGTGTTCTTGGTACCTTCGGTATCGTGCTCACCCACGAGTTCATGTTCTATGATACCGCGATCATGCTGGCCTCCTTTCTCATGCTCGGGAGGTACCTGGAAGGGCGTGCAAAAGGCAGGACCTCGGAAGCCATCCGGAAACTTGCCGGTCTCCGGGTCAAGACCGCGATTGTGATCCGTGACGGGCAGGAGATGGAGATGCCGGCCGAGGATGTGGTTGTCGGAGACCTCGTGCTTGTCAAACCCGGCGCCAAAGTACCGGTCGATGGCGAGGTCGTGACTGGTGAAAGCTATGTCAATGAGGCGATGATCACCGGCGAACCCGTTCCTCCCCTTAAGACTCCGGGCAGCCGCGTTGTTGGCGGGACCCTGAACACCAACAGCGTGCTTACGGTAAAGACAACCAAAGTCGGTAAGGAGACGGTGCTTGCCCAGATCATCCAGATGGTGGAGGATGCGCAGGGCTCCAAACCTCCGGTCCAGCGGATTGCCGATGTGGCAGTCACGTACTTTATCCCGGCCGTACTCCTCATCGCAGCCGTTACGTTCATTGTATGGTTCTTCCTGCTGGGATCAACGCTCCTCTTTGCCCTCACGGCGCTCATCTCCATTCTCGTGGTTGCCTGTCCGTGTGCTCTTGGTCTCGCTACGCCTACCGCGGTTACGGTTGGTGTTGGACGGGGTGCACAGCTGGGCATCCTGATCCGGAATGGTGAAGCGCTCGAAGTTGCAGAGAAAGTGACGACGGTAATATTCGATAAGACCGGGACCCTGACCAAAGGAAGACCGGAAGTAACCGATCTCATACCGGTTGGTATTTCGGAAGAGACCCTGCTCTCCTTTGCCGCGGGTGTCGAGAGGAACTCGCAGCATCCTCTTGCGCAGGCTGTTGTCCGGAAAGCGGAAAGCCGTGCAGTTAAGATCGAGACGGGAGAACAGTTCGACACATTTGGCGGGAGGGGTGTTTCCGCAACGGTACTTTCAGAAACCGTGCTTGTGGGCAACCGTGCGTTCCTTGAGGAGAAAGGCGTCCTTCTTCCCGAAGGATTTGAGGCCCGGATCGTGGCCCTCGAACAGGAAGGCAGGACTGCAGTACTTGTAGCAGCCGGAGGCCAGTTTGCCGGCGTTATTGCAATCGCCGATCCGCTCAAGGATACGACAGCCGATGCCATTTCCCGGTTCAAAAAGATGGGCATCCGGATTGTCATGATTACCGGGGATAACCGGAGAACTGCCGATGCAGTCGCCCGCCAGGCAGGCATCGACCGGGTGATTGCCGAGGTCCTGCCGCAGGACAAAGAGGCCGAGGTAAAAAAACTCCAGGCTCAGGGCGAGATCGTGGCCTTTGTCGGCGATGGCATCAACGATGCTCCTGCCCTTGCCCAGGCAGATGTGGGCATTGCTATCGGCAGCGGTACCGATGTGGCCATAGAGAGCGGGGATATTGTCCTGATGAACGATGACCTGCTCGATGCGGTTGCAGCAGTCCAGCTCTCGAAAAAAGTGATGGGCCGGATCAAGGGCAATATCTTCTGGGCCTTTGCCTACAATGCAGCCCTCATACCGATTGCTGCCGGAGTCCTCTACCCCTCATTTGGCATTACCTTCCGGCCGGAGCTTGCGGCTCTTGCGATGGCTGCCAGTTCGGTTACCGTAGTTACCCTCTCGCTGCTGCTCACAAAGTATATACCCGACGCGAAGAAAGGGAGATAACTGAGGTGATGTAAACATGGCAATCGATCCGATCTGCAAGATGACCGTAGATGAAAAGACGGCAAAATTCACCAGCGAGTACAAAGGACAGAAATATTATTTCTGTGCACCGGGCTGCAAGAAGAAATTTGATACAGACCCTGCAAAGTACGCGTGAAAACGCCAATCATTTTTTGCGCGTTTCAGGATTATTTCCCTGAATTATCTTTTTTTAATCCTGTACCGGAGAATATTGATATAGAAACAATCGTTAACCTTTTTTCAGCTCAAAAAACCCCAGCAAAAAACATCAGGAAAAAGGCGAAATCATGTCATTTTTCATCATCAGTCCTGAACTCTACGCAATGTTCATTCTCCCGCTCCTGATCTTCATCGCCCGGATCGGCGATGTGAGCATGGAGACCATCCGGGTAATCTACATCTCCCGGGGGGTCAAGTATCTTGCCCCGGTCATTGCCTTCTTTGAGATCGTTATCTGGCTGCTCGCCATGGAAGTGGTCATGAATGATCTTTCCAATATCGCAAATTTCTTTGCCTTTGCCTTCGGTTTTGCGATGGGAACGTATGTCGGCCTCATAATCGAGGAGAAGTTGTCCATCGGTATGGTTATCATGCGGATCGTCACGACCGAAGAATCCAATGAAGAGATCACCTCATTTCTCCAGTCCGAACATTTCGGGGTCACCAGTCTCGATGCGAAAGGTTCCCGGGGAAATGTCAAGATGATTCTCACCCTGGTGAACCGTGTCGATGTACCCCGTATAACGGAGCATCTCCAGACAACAAACCCGCACGCGTTCTTCTCCATCGAAGATGTCCGGTACGCAAATGAAGGGGTATTCCGCCCGAAAAAGCCCAATGCGATCACCGGTCTCTTCCATTCGTTCATCCGCCCGAGAAAGAAAAAGTAATTTCTGCTGCTATTCTTTACCATTACCACAGTACCTCCCTTTTTTCAAAGGATAATTTAAGTCCCATCGACGCCTAGTGAAGAAGTAGCACTATGTACCCGCATCATTTTTTATCCGGTGAATCCCGATGAAAACCGAAATGCCGTTATCAAAACCCATACGCCGTTTTCTCAATACAACCGAAGAACTCCTGGATACCGAGATCTCGCTCCTCCGCCAGCCGGATGCTGAACCGGGAGGGACCCTGGTCGATATCTACACCTATGACATCGAGCGGAATGTGATCATTTTTCCTGCCCAGTACGTCGGGCTCCTGAAAGATTTCATCATCGCAAAACACTGCACAAACCTGCTGATCAAGGGAGCGGCTTCAAAAAGAGGCGAATACAGGGTCTGTTCCTATACTGAAGATTCAGTATACCGGGGTTTACGGCAGATCTACCTGGATGCCCTCAAGGATGAGGCGAGCAAGAAGGCAAAACTCCCGGTCCAGAAACTCATCCAGCTTCTGTTTATTCTCTACATCCATTTCAACGATGATGTGAACGAACTTCCCTGGAATACCATCATCAATGCCAGCGTGTATCACCGGATGCCCAAGATCCGCAAGACCCAGCTCTACCACGTGATGAAGGAGAGCAAAAACGATATGGATGAGATGATGGAGCAGGAGGAGATCATTCCCCGCCGCTACTTTGTCCTGAACAAAGCCATGTTTTATTCCCGGGACATGTTTCTTGCAAAAACATTACCTGCC
Source organism: Methanomicrobiales archaeon (assembly GCA_025358115.1). GTDB lineage: Archaea > Halobacteriota > Methanomicrobia > Methanomicrobiales > Methanospirillaceae > Methanoregula. The sequence goes on from JANYKQ010000034.1 coordinate 24,206, forward strand.
GACGAACTGATGCCAGTGCTCAATATCCCCCAGATGAAAAAATTCAATCACCTGGAAGTAAAGGAGATGCTCACCACCCGGTGGACTCACACGGCCTGGTACCAGTCCAAGGTCTTTGGGGATAATATGCTTGAGATCGTAGACAAACCCTTATCCCTGGTGAACTGGAGTGCAGAACCCTCGCTTGATTATTTTTACGATCTCTACAAGATCGGGTTCAACCTCACCAACCAGCTCCTTTCCTATATGACCATGAAAGACTGGTACGTCTGGGAAGAACCCAAACATCTCCTCATGGCGCATGACAATAAGGAAGAATATGAAAAGAAAGCCCTGAAGCGGATCTTTGGCGACCTCATCGCGGACTCATGGGGGGATACCACATGACCGTGAAAGAGGCGGTGGAACTCTTAAAAAAGGGCTTTGCCTATGCAAAGAGGACCAAATACAAAGAGGCCCTGGCGTATTACAACAAGGCACTCTCCCTCGATCCCAATAATCCTGAAGCCTGGTACCTCCGGGCATCAGTGCTGATCGATACCGGGAAAAGTCAGGAAGCCCTGGCAGATTGTGATAAAGCGATCGCACTTGACCAGAATTATGCCCCGGCCTGGTCGAAAAAAAGCCTGGCATATTATAATCTTGAAAAGTTCGAAGAGGGGTTATATGCCAGCACCCGGGCTGCCTCCTTAAATGGCAATGATGTAACTGCCTGGTACCTCAAGGGGGTCTGTCTTGACGAGTTAAACCGGAGTGATGAGGCCCAGGAAGCGTATGGCAAATCCCTTGAACTCGAGATCATCCTGGATATTGAAGCCGAGAGAAAGAAAGTCCACCGGTAATTTTCATTCTTTTTTTTATATTCGCCATTTTTCTTCTCCATCTTTCAGATGCTGATAACTGCTTGTTGCAGAATTGCCCCTTTACGAAACCATTATACCGAGGAAAACCAACTACATCGATTGAACGGAGGTTCTCTCTATGATCTCTAAGACTATGGAAGAAGCGTTAAACAAACAGGTGAACCGCGAGTATTACTCTGCATACCTGTATCTTGCAATGTCTGTTTATTTCGAATCCGTTAACATGAAGGGTTTTGCCAGCTGGATGAGAGTCCAGGCAAAAGAAGAGCATGCTCATGGAGATAAATTCCTGGATTATCTTATGGCACGCGGGGGGAAGGTCACACTGGGGGATATTGAGGCCCCGAAGGCTAAATGGGCGTCTGCCGGCAAGGTCTTTGAAGAAGTCTATGCCCATGAACAAAAAGTTACCGGTATGATCAATACCCTTGTGGATCTCGCGATTAAGGAAAAGGATCATGCCACGTTCGAGATGCTCCAGTGGTTTGTAAAAGAGCAGGTGGAAGAAGAGAAGAATTCCAGTGAAATACTCGAACAGATAAAGATCGTTGGCGATGTTCCCGGCCACCTCTTCTACCTCGACCATCATCTCGGCAAGCGGGAATAAATCCCAAGCTTTTTCTTTTTAAAAGGACACTCCCTGTAAAGGATTTTTAGATGCGTTCAGTTCTTTTTGTTGATGATGAAGAGTTACTCCTTGATGTAACAAAAACATTTCTTGAACGGGTCGGGAACATGAAAGTACAGACTGCTTCCTCATCGAAAGAAGCGCTGCAAATACTGATGACCTGTGCATTCGATGCATTGATTCTTGATTACTACCTGCCCGAGATTAATGGTATCGAACTACTGAAAATTCTCCGGAAAAAGGGCGACACTACCCCCATCATTATATTCACCGGCGTGGGTCGTGAAAATGCTGCGATTGAAGCGCTCAATAATGGTGCCGATTTCTTCTTGAAAAAAGGTGAGGTCCCTTCATCGGAATTCCGTGAACTGATGCGCATGATCGATCTGGCGATAGAACGCCATTTCCAGGAGAGGCCGTTTGGTATTGCCCAGAAGATCCTTTGCGACACGATCAGTTTCTTTCCTGATGCAGCCTATGCCGTCAACAGTGCAGGTATTGTTATCGCATGGAATAAGGAGATGACCACTCTTACCGGTATCGAACAAAAAGATATCCTGGGAAAAGGGGATGGATCTCATTCGCTCCCGTTTTTCGGGGTCAAAACCCCGATGCTCACGGATCTGGTTCTCGAAACTGATGAGACTATCACAAAAAACCGGTACACCATCATCGACAAGGTCCAGGGCACGATCCTGGCCTGGGTAAAAGGATTAACCCGGGAGGGAAAGGACAGGATTTTGTGGATGAAGGCAATGGCTCTCCATGATACCAGTGGTGCATTTGTTGCAGCAATCGGATCCGTGAAGGATATCACGGATGATCTCGGGCAGGAACAACTGCTCCGGAAAGTACTGCCCGTCTGGGAGGATATGCCACCCCCCTCCTCCGTTCCGGCCAGGAGTGGTATGTTTGATAAACTTCTCGGCAAGGCTAAGACCAGCCATAAAGAAGGACTTCGTCTGTATTTCCGCGAAAAAAAATATGCTGAAGCGATCTCCTTTTTTGATCGGGCGATCGAGTCAGATCCTGCCATGGCGTATGCGTGGAATGATCGCGGATTATGCCTGCGTGAACTGGGGAAAGACGAAGAAGCTCTCAGGAATTTTGATACGGCTGTTGAGCTGATGCCTGCGGAAGAAGAGCTACAGTTTACCCGCGCCGAGATGCTCAGGAATATTGGTATCATGAGGGGACAGAAAAATGCCATCGAAGCGGCGGTCAACGGGTTCAACAAAGTGCTTGCGATAAACCCTTACCATGCCGAAGCCTGGAACAGCCTGGGAATCTGCATGAAAGAATTGGGAAAGAGTGAACTCTCACGCCAGTATTATGACCGCTCCAGCGATCTTATCCGGTTCGGCACTCCCCGGAAGAAGATGCGGAACTTTGATGACATTGTCTGATTGCCACCGATGGATTATTCTCTTTTCGGGTGTTAATCTCCAACCGTTGGAGAATTTTCATGAAAAGTCCGGTCTATTTTGCAAGCCTCAGGGCACATTCCGATCAGGAGTGCACAACGGCAAAGGTACGCAGGCTCTTTGAGCATGCCGGGTTTGAAAAACTCATTGCACCCGGTGATAAAACTGCACTCAAACTCCATTTTGGCGAGAGGGGGAATGACGGGTTTATCAGCCCGGTCTATGTCCGGCAGGTTGTGGAAAAAGTAAAAGAGTGCGGGGCATTGCCGTTCCTGACCGATACCAATACTCTCTATCTCGGGAGCCGCTCAAATGCAGTTGAGCATATCACTACGGCTATCCTGCATGGATTTGATTATGCCGTTACCGGAGCTCCGGTCATCATAGCCGATGGCCTTTCCGGTAAAAATATCGCCCGGGTCCGGATCGATAAAAAACATTTCAGCATGGTCTCCATTGCCGGTGATATTGCTGCAGCGGACAGTATGATTGTCCTGAGTCATTTCAAGGGTCATATCGTATCCGGTTTTGGCGGGGCGCTCAAGAACCTGGCAATGGGATGTGCACCCCCGGAAGGCAAACGTGCCCAGCATAATGCCCGCCCGTTTACGATTGCTGAAAAGTGCACCGGGTGCGGATCATGCATGAAAGTATGCCCGAAAGCAGCAATCAGTACTGACACGGGCACATCAGTGATTGAAATGGCACTCTGCATCGGTTGTTTTGAGTGTATGCATGCCTGCCCGGAAAATGCGATCGATATTGACTGGGTGACTGAGATCCCGGAATTTATGGAACGGATGGTTGAATATGCGTATGGCGCAACGAAAGGAAAAGAGCACAAGATCGGGTATATGAACTTCCTGATCCGCATCACTCCGGACTGTGACTGCTTCCCGTTCAGCGATGCCCCGATTGTCCCTGATATCGGCATCCTTGCCTCGCTCGATCCGGTTGCCCTTGATGCGGCAAGTTTTGATCTGGTAAACCAGCAGCAGGGGTATCCGGATTCTCTTCTGACAACCCATCATCACAAGGGAGAGGACAAGTTCAAGGGTGTCCATGGACAGACCGATGGATTCCGGCAGTGCCAGTACGCAGAAGAGATTGGTATAGGCAACCGCGCTTATGATCTGATCAGGATCTGATCTTTTCATTTTTTTTTCATTTTTTTTTTCATTTTTTTTTGGTTTTTTTAAAAAAAATTTATATTTTTGATCTGTTTTATGTAAAAACAGGGTGGAACTGTATTGCCCCCTCAAATAAAAACCGAAACGCTTATAGTAGGGTGGAAAGCAAGCGCTTATTAGCGAACAGATTTTAAACAAAATTAGTTTGAGATCAATTTTCGCTCAAACATGCCCGGGATGATTTCTCTCGGGGATTTCATTATTCAAATGGAGTGTATTTATGAATCTTAGACAGCCAAATGCGAATGAAGCAACCGGGACAGTAAACCGCTCACGGGATGTTGCTCCGTGCTCCGGTATCTGTACCCGTTGCATTGACGGTTGCAAAGGCAGCTGTGAGATCTGGTTAGCATCGTTCCGCGGCAGGGAAGTCCTCTACCCCGGTCCGTTCGGAGAGATCACTGCCGGGGCAGACAAGAACTACCCGATTGACTACTCCCATCTCAACATCCAGGGATATGCGGTAGGTGCCCGGGGTCTTCCCGAGGGTACAGAGATTGGTCCGGATTCAGCGGTTTTCTCCTCCGTTAATACCGAGACCGAGTACGGATGGGACCAGAAAGTCAAATTGAAGGTGCCTATCTTTACCGGTGCCCTTGGTTCAACGGAGATTGCCCGGGCAAACTGGGAGCACTTCGCTGTAGGTGCCGCAATCTCCGGAGTCACTCTTGTCTGTGGTGAAAACGTCTGCGGTATTGACCCGGGTCTGAAACTTGACAGCAATCACAAGGTCAAGGAATCCCCCGAGATGGACCGCCGTATCAATACCTACAAGAAATTCCATGACAAGTACGGTGAAATTCTCGTCCAGATGAATGTCGAAGACACCCGTCTGGGTGTTGCCGAGTACGTTGCCAGCAAGCACAACCTCGACACCATCGAACTCAAGTGGGGACAGGGCGCAAAGTGCATCGGTGGCGAGATCAAGGTAAAGACTCTTGAGCGGGCAATCGAGCTCAAGAAGCGTGGTTACATTGTTCTTCCCGACCCGACCTTAAAAGAGAACCAGGCAGCCTTCAAGGCTGGAGCAATCAAGGAGTTCGAGCGCCACTCACGCCTTGGCTTTGTCACCAAGGAAGGATTCCTCGAAGAGATCGACCGCCTCCGTGACATCGGTTTCAAGCGCGTAACCTTAAAGACCGGTGCCTACTCCATGGTTGAGCTTGCAATGGCGCTGCGGTACTGCTCCGAAGCCAAGATCGATCTCCTGACCATCGATGGTGCACCCGGTGGTACAGGCATGAGCCCGTGGCCAATGATGAACGAATGGGGTATCCCGACGTTCTACCTGCAGGCACTCACCTACGAGTTTGCACAAAAACTCGAGAAGAAAGGCTACCGCGTTCCTGACCTCGCCATGGCCGGAGGATTCTCCGATGAGCCTGGTGTCTTTAAGGCACTTGCAATGGGCAGCCCGTACTTCAAGGCAGTCTGCATGGGCCGTGGTCTCATGATCCCCGGTTTTGTGGGCAAGAATATCGAAAAGTGGCTTAAAGAAGGCGATCTTCCCAAGTCCGTCTCCAAGTATGGCAGCACCGCCCAGGAGATCTTCGTCTGCTATGAAGAGCTCAAGGAGAAATACGGTTCCCGCATGAAGGAGATCCCCATGGGTGCAGTCGGTATCTACACCTACTCCTCGAAATTCCGCACAGGGCTCCAGCAGCTCATGGCCGGAAGCAGGAACTTCAACCTCTCAACCATCACCCGTGATGACTTAATGGCACTGACCGAAGAAGCAGCCGGTGTTTCGGGCATTGAATATGTCATGTCCGCACGGTATGATGAGGCGATGGGCCAGCTGCTTGACTAAAACACTAACCGGATAGACGTTACATCTGCTCCGGGGAATTATTCCCGGTATTTTTTTATTTTTTCTTTGGGTATTTACCGGTCCTGAGCCGTAATCATTTGCCATCATACCAGGATTGTGAGATCTGTACACACCCGAATCAGGATATGGGAGATGCAGGTTATTAATGGGGTTATTGATGGGGTTATTGTACCAGGATTGGAACCAGGTATAATCTTCCCGTTCGTATGTTGCCGGGAAAAAAAGGAAAAATTAAAAGCGGGTATGAAAAATTACAGCCTGCACAGAATTTCAAGCGATTCAGTGCCGGCTTTTACCGCATTCATCAGAAGCAGTACGTTCTCGGGGTCCTTCTCATTCTGGATGCGCTCGCAGAGCGAAAAGACGGTCATCGCGAGTTCATCGGTGAGCATTCCCCCTTCATCCCCCTCGCATGAGCAGGAATCCTCATCATGATCCATGCCGCAGCCACAGCTGGCACCGTGATCGTGGTGGTGGGGCGCTCCCGTTTGTTCAGCAGGACCTTTTGCACCGGCACTCTTTGCTGTCTTTTCAGCAGGTGTGTTCTCCGCACAGACGACACAGAGTGTCTTTCCCTTGACTTCAAAGAGCGGGCATCCGCATGTTTTGCAGGTCTTTTCGAGCATTTTACCCCCCTTGAGGAGGTATTCAGCCATTATTTCGTCTTCTTTGCGCACTGGCATATGTTCACCGTCGGTTTGATATTTAATCTATATATGCCAGTTCCACATATTAACTACAGGTACACAGGTAGGTGTCCCCATGCCAAACCCTGAAAAATCAATGGAAAACTGTATCCTGATGTTGCAGCACATACAGGAGGACAGCTCGATCCCCAGAAATATCCGGCGCGTAGCAGACGAGACCCGGACGCTGCTTATGAACAATTCCAAGGCGATGGGCCTGCGCGCAGCCGAAGCCATCTCAAAAGTTGATGAAATCTCCAATGATCCCAATATGCCGATCCATGCAAGGACCCGTATCTGGGAATTGGTGTCACAGCTCGAGCAGATTCCGCTCGACTAAAGAAACCCCTTCTTTTTTAGATCTTTTGCATTCTCTTTCATCTGCATCAGCTCATTTCCGGCTGAGAAAAAAGTAAAACCGATATACGTTATCGATTGTATATGGATATGAGTATTTTTTATGCCAATCGAATGGGATCCCATCCTCTTTGTGAATCTGGTATTGTGCATTGTTATTGTACTGCTGGGGATTCTCTGCTATCGTAAAAGTCACGAATCCCTTCCCTTGTTTATCGGAGCCGCGTTTGGCCTGTTCGGTATCTCGCATGCCGCAACACTTCTTGGGTTCAAAATTCCCCTTACCCTGCCGCTGATCGTGATCCGGACCCTGGCATACATCCTGGTAATTTATGCACTCGTAATAAATCTCAAAACCAGCATGATCGCAAAGGAGGCACAGGAGGCATGGGTTGATTTCTTCAGAGAAGAGACCCGCCAGCCTCCAGATGCCGGGGAAATGCCGGGAGACAAAAAATAATTTCTATTTTAAAACATTCGCCGGCAGGGAAAAAGAGAATCTATTGTTTTTTCTGCAGGTATTGGAAGGCCTCATCCCGCGAACCAAAGACCGTAAAAATTTTTGTAAATCCGGCAATCTCAAAAACCTGCCGGACCTGGGGGGAGAGTGATGAGAGGGCAACCCTGCCTCCCGCTTTCATGAGCGTACGGGTTGTGCTGAGCAGCACCCTCAGGCCCGCACTGGCTATATATTCGGTCCGGGAAAAATCAAAAAGAACGCATGCCGGGTGTTGTTCGATAATTTTCTTTAACTCGTTCTCAACCACCGGGGCACTCTCTGAATCAAAACGCCGGACAAGCGAGATCGTGATTATGTCATTTGTTGTGGAAATATCAAGAACCATACCATTCCCATTCCTGTACCAGAGATCTATCTCCCGGATTAATGTAATCTGTGGCACATCCATTACCGGGTATTCGTATTTTGCCAGGGATGATTCTCATCTTTGTGCAAAGGATTCTTGCTATCAATGATACCATTGCGGTTTCACCGGGATCTTCCGGATTACCCGGTAATCTGTAGTATCTCATGCACTTACCAGCTCTTCTTAAACGTCCCGTCGCAGATCCATCTCCATTGCCGCGACTTCGTGCAACCGGTGCGGATCTCCCGGAGCCCGGCATCCCGCATCAGCGCCCGGATCTCGGATAAGGGCATCCCATGTTCAGGTTTTGCCGGTTCACGGATGAAGACGGTTCCTTCGGGTCGCAGGCATTTTGAGAGTGCTCCCACCACATCAATCCTGGCAGCCGGCTCGATATCATGGAGGACAAAGTGGATGATAATAACGTCGAAATGATTTTCAGGCATTGACATCGTCAGAATATCACCCTGCAGGTATTCGATATTCGTAAAAACCTTGAGCCGTTGCCGGGCTTTTTCCATCCAGTACGGGGAAATTTCCACACAGGATAATGCACCATCCGGGCTCAGTGTCCGGGCGAGAACACGGGACAGGCATCCCCCACCGCTGCCGAATTCAAGTACCCGCTCGGAACCGGATAGTCCCAGTTTCTTTACAAAATCCGGGTGGGAAAACCGGGAACGGATCCGGTAATCGACCAGCTCTTCTTCGATGATTCTCAGGAGTGGGGGGTGTTCGGGATCCATAATGGGCCTTCGTTAAGCGTGATAAATCTTGGATCCAGCCGGTTAAAAACCTGATGAACCGGTAATGGCAAAAAAAGTGGCGTTGTTATGCCGGATGGGGGTTCTGCGCCGGTGTCACGAGCGAGGCCGGCCGCTGGTACATCAGGACATCACCGGTCGTTGCGGTAATGGAGAGCTGTACTCCATCAACATTGTACGCCATTGCTTTCTGCAGGATGTTAAGATACATAGTCTCCTGGTTGGCGTATTCCATGCAGTATTTTTTCGTAGAAACAAGGGGTCCTATCGAGATCCCCTTTCCCTTTGGCGTTGTCACACCGGTTACGGTAAAGGGTCCGTTGTAGTTGTTGCACCCGCCGTTCCCATTTAACGTCCCATCCGTCAGGACCGTCAGGGTAATCTGCGTTGTTGGAGTAGTTACTGCTGTACCGTCCTGGATTCCCATTTTTGTGACAATCCAGTTCCCGGCCAGCTGGGCGGGCACTGCGGGAGTGGCTGCAGTTGTTACAACCACGGTTGGGGGAAGCGTCGGGGGTGAAGTTACCAGCAGGGGGGCGGGCTTGGTACTTGTGCAACCGGTAATCATGATCGCAGCAATCACTAAAAAGACCATTAATACGAGTAATTTTCTCATACGTGAAATGGGCATCTCCTGATATTTATTTTTGATCAGCAGGGGTGGTGTACGGGACTGCTGCAACAGCGGAGTAATCCTCCGGTTTTTGATAAGAAAGTAAACGTTATTGATGGATGGTCATTTCCCGCCATAGGATCGGACATGGTTCCATGCTGCATGATAGTAATCGAACTCGTTTTTGTCCTCATCGTATATGCCCGGATCCTCTCTCCGGAACAACCGGCGATCCTCGCCCACCGGACAGACTTTGATACAGAGGCCGCAGGGCGAGATAAATCGTTTGAGCAGGGCTTCGGATCGCGTTGCACACGAAATTTTATCGGTGATCCCTTCCGGGTAATCCATACCCGGGATTGCATTGACCGGGCAGACTTCTGCACACCGCATGCAGTGTATGCACAGGTCTTCTTCCATAACAGGGTCCGGCTCAATTTTCGCAGATGTGAAGATCGTTGTAAACCGTACCCGGGGCCCGAACTGTGGTGTCAGCAGCATATTGTTGATACCAAATGTTCCCAGTCCCGCAAAATATGCTGCATGGCGATGGGAGAAGAAGGCGACGGGTTTTTCCTTAAGCACACTGATCGACCCGTATCCATCGCGTGGGACAGAGATCGCCAGTATTTCCTGTCTGTTCAAAAAAGACGCGATCCGGAATGCACTGGTATCGAGCAGGGTATTGACCGTCCGGTACAGTTCATGGTACCATATGGAAGGTGCAGTCTCTACAATTGGCAGGCTTACGGGAATCCCGATGACGATGACGGTTTTTACTTCCGGCCAGATCGCCTTTGGCCGGAAGGCGGGCGGAACCAGAGCTTCGAAGGGGGGCTGTTCCCACCGTTCTGCTGAGGCAAATCCCACAAGCGGGATATCCAGAGCAGCGCATTTGCCGGTTACCAGCGATCGGATTGTATCAGTCATTATTTTACTGTGCATTCGTGCGGGGATAAAAACTTGTGCCGGAGAGGGTAATCACTTCAATCCCCCGTTACTGTACAGACAATCGTTCTCTCGCGACCGGCATTCACATCCAGCTCCAATAAGACGATCTGCTGCCATGTGCCGCACATCAGGCTTCCTCCGGAGACCGGAACCGTGAGAGACGGTCCCACCAGCGCTGCCTTGACATGCGAGCGCCCGTTGCCATCACCCCAGCGGGAATTGTGGGCATAGTCCGCATTGTCCGGGGCAAGTACTGCAAGGGCATGTTTGAGATCTTCAAGCACGCCGGGTTCATATTCGATCGTGGTCAGTGCCGCTGTTGAGTGCTGCACAAAGAGGTGGACAAGTCCTGTGCCAATTCCGCTCTTCTCAACAATTGTTTTTATCTTATCCGTAAGGTCGATCACATCGCCTTCACATCGTGTTTTTACCTGGATGGTTCTTGTAAACATGATTGTGTCCCAACAGATCCTTTGCGCCCGGTATCAAAAGTATTCCCATTTTTTGCAATGGAATACTTCTGTTTTGTCGTAAGCAGCGTAACTGATCAAACCCGCGTTCTCAGAAAAATTCTGCATGTAAAATAATGGAAATATACCTGCGGAGGGAGGTAATTGTTGCGGATCCGGACCCTCCGGCAGTCTCTATAAACAGGTATGGCACATCTGCTATCTGTGTTGTATCGTTGCTCCGGTACCCTTTCTGAAACCGTAGTGAAGCAGGCTGCACTAAAAAAATCATCAAACGGGTGAGCAAAAAAAAAGAGATTATTCGGATTTTTCTGATCCGTTTGTTTCAGGTGTTGTGGGAGCTGCTGCAATTTCTGCACCATCTTCTGCTCCATTCTCAGTACTTTCGACTTCCGGCTGGACAATGGCGACGCCTACGACCCGGTCCTTGTCATCCAGGCGGATGGTCCGGACTCCTTTCGTTCCGCGCCCGATAATCCTGATCTCGCTGACCGGCATCCGGATGACAACCCCGGAAACAGTCATGACGATGATCTCATCGGTATCCAGCACGGCACGCGACTCGATGACGACTGCATTGCGTTCAAGCTGCATGTTCCGAACCCCCATCGTGCCACGTCCATGCCCGCGGAAATCGTCGAATTCCGTTCTCTTCCCGAACCCGACATCGGATATGGTGAGGAGGTGGTCTTTCTCGACTAATGTGAGTGCGACAATGGTATCCTCGCCCCGGAGTTTCATGCCCCGGACACCGGATGCATTGCGCATCACCGTGCGAACGGTATCTTCATGGAACCGGAGACT
>JANYKQ010000068.1 GCA_025358115.1 Methanomicrobiales archaeon
CAACTCCAAAAGGCGATGTGGAAGGGTGCAGGCATATTCCGAACTGCGACAGATCTGCGGAATACCTTAAAGACCATCGCTCATCTCTCAACGGTAAAGATTAAGGCGGGTTCTCCCCAGAACCTTGCGGAGTGCTGCATCCTCCAGAATATGTGCCTGACCGCTTCACTGATCTGCCGCAGCGCACTCCTCCGGGAGGAGTCGCGGGGCGCCCATGTACGAAAGGATGTGCAACAACTGTACGATGCCCAGTACTCGCCGTTTGGCCACACGTACATCTCGATGTCCCGCGAAGGTGTCGAGCGAAAGGAGGTCTGTGCATGAAGGAACTGACCGTCCGGATCAAAAGGTTCAATCCTGAAAAAGATGAGACCGCCCACTTTGAGAGCTATACAGTGAAGGTCAACGACGGGGCACGCGTACTGAATGTGCTCCACGCGATTCACGATACGCTCGATCCGTCCCTCTCGTTCCGCTACTCCTGCGCCTCAGGCCAGTGCGGAAGCTGTGCGGTCCGTGTCAACGGGGAGCCTGTGCTCGCCTGCATGGAAGAGGCAAAGGACGCAAGCACCATTGAGCCCATTAACCTGCCGGTGAAAAAGGATCTTGTAGTCGATCTCCTGCCAACTTTGGAAGCGATCGCATTCTTCCAGCCTGTCGAACATGCAAAGCTTCCGAAAAAATCCGAGATCGATGCAATGAAGCCATTAAAGGACTGCATCGAATGCCTTGCCTGCGTCTCGGTCTGTCCTGCCGTGGACGTGACAAAGTTTCTCGGCCCCACAGCAATGCGACAGCAGATGCGCCTTTCACTTGACCCGCGTGACAGCGGGGACCGGATCGCAGATGCAGTCAGGGACGGACTGTTCACCTGCACCACCTGCCAGGCATGCTGGAAGGTCTGCCCAAAAGAGATCGAGATCCCCTCAAAGGCGATCGAGAAACTCCGGGCGCAGGCTAACCAGCGGGGTTTCACGCTGCCCCGGCACCTGGAGGTCGCGGTTCTTGTCAGGGATACCGGGCGATCGGTGGGCCGGACGGGACCAACGTTAGCGGAAATTCTTGATGCAAATGTGGTCGAACCGGTAGGCCCGGTAAGAGCTACGGTCGGATTCTTTGTCGGCTGCATGTATACCGTGCGCTTGCCAAGAACGGCACTGGACGCGATCGAAGTGCTGAAACGAAATGGTATCAAGGTCATCATCCCCCGGGAACAGGTATGCTGCGGTTCCCCGCTCATACGGACAGGGCAACTGGCATTTCTCGAGACACTGAAAAAACGAAATATAGACGCGTTCCGGTTCCGGGGTATCGATACGGTCATGACCATGTGTGCCGGATGTGGTTCAACGCTCAAAAACGATTACAAAACGCCGTTCAAGGTTATGGATATATCAGAAGTCCTCACGAAGTACGGGATCGAGCCTCCTGCATACCTATCAATCAAGGCTACGTATCACGATCCATGCCACCTCCTGAGAGGACAGGGAATCAAGGATCTGCCCCGTGACCTGATCAAACAGGTTGTCGACATTATTGAGATGCCATCCATATGCTGCGGTTCCGGAGGTGGCGTCCGCTCCGGCAACCCGGAGGAGGCGGCAACACTCGGCAGCCGCAGGGGTGAAGAGATCAAAAAGACGGGGGCAGATGTAGTCATCACTTCCTGCCCGTTCTGCGAGTTCCACATCTCAGGGCATACAGATAAACCGGTCAAGAACATCTCAACGGTGCTGCTCGAAGGGTATAAGGAGAAGGACCGGTTGAAGGGTATTCGCCCGGAAAGATGATAGTCCGGAAAAATGCAGGATCATGATGGTGGCTTAATTTTATTTTGGGTAAAGTACCAATCCAGACCCTAAATTTCTTTATTTCTACGACGATATTTTCGTAAATTCCTCGTAACCAAAATTGAAATGGAAAAAGTTGCCGGGATTTTAACGGCATACATTTTTCGTGTTATGAAAACCGTATTCGGATGTATCGCGATGTGGGGGTCGCCACAGCGGCGGGGGCGGAGGCATTGCCGAAGCCCCTGGGAGCGTCTAAATGATTGATCTGATAAGTATTATTGGAAAATTTTATTTGAAATATCAGGGGCTAAAATAGCACTTTACCC
>JANYKQ010000042.1 GCA_025358115.1 Methanomicrobiales archaeon
CGATGTGATTCGAACACATGACCTCCCGGTTATCAGCCGGGCGCACCACCGGGCTATGCTACGGGCCCATTAGTTTGCCTTAATTTACCCTAATAACTACTCCATCAGAGTTATTATAGGTTGTGAATCGCCCGGGCAAACCGGCAGTATATTCAGATAGGGATATGTGCAGAAAAATCACGATAATAGTACGGATAAGGAATCATGGAACGCAAATACCTCCTTGGGAATGAAGCGATCGCCCACTCCTGTGTTGAAGCCGGTGTGGACTTTGTAAGCGGTTACCCGGGCACGCCGTCGTCGGAAGTTATCGATGTGCTGCGGATGCAACCGGAACGGTCATATTACCTTGAATGGTCTGTGAACGAGAAAGTGGCACTGGAGAACGCGCTAGCTGCTGCATGGTGTGGCATCCGCGCACTCTGTACTATGAAACATGTGGGGCTCAATGTCGCTGCCGATCCACTGATGACAAGTGCTTATACCGGGGTTACCGGGGGCCTTGTGATCCTGAGTGCGGATGATCCGTTCGCGCACAGTTCCCAGAACGAGCAGGATACCCGGTGTTATGCCCACTTCGCACGAGTGCCATGCCTTGATCCGGCCAGCGTGCAGGAAGCACATGACATGATCCCTGCGGCATTTTCTCTGTCAGAGGAGTTCGGGCTGCCGGTCATATTCCGCCCGACAACCCGCATCTGTCACTCGAAAGGCGATGTAACCCTGGGGGAAATCGTTCCCAGTACGAGAAAAGGAGAGTTCCATAAAGATCCGCGCCAGTACGTAGTGATCCCGTCGCATACCCGCATCCTGCATAAGAAGCTCAACGAAAAACAGCCCGCGATTAAAAAACGGCTCGTGGAACTGGGTTACAACCGGTTCGAGATCCGGGGAAAGACGGCAGTTATTGCCAGCGGGATTGCTGCATCCTATGTGCAGGAACTGCTGCCAGCCGGTGTTTCGTTCATTAAGATCGGCGCATACCCGCTTGATGAGGAGTGGCTGGGTGCCTTTGTCAGTAAGCATGAGAAAGTGCTGGTGATTGAGGAACTTGCGCCGGAAGTTGAGGATGTTGTGCGGCAGGTTGCCGGCTGTGTTCCCGTTTTCGGGAAGACGAACGGGTATGGTGCCTTTGAAGGGGAGTTGTCCCCGCAGGCAGTTGCCGCAATCCTGGTGAAAGCAGGGTTTCTTCCGGCAAACCCATTTGTCCAGGTTGACCCGGTGCAGAACCTCCCGCTCCGTCCGCCGATTCTCTGTGCCGGCTGCCTGCACCGTAGTGCAGCCTATGCGATAAAAAAAGTCTACAGGGATGCCATTTACCCCAGCGACATTGGATGCTACACGCTCGGGCTCCAGCTCGGGGTTGTTGATACAACCATCTGCATGGGTGCATCAATTACCGTAGCAAGCGGTATCGCTCATTCCGGGGAACCCCGGGACATACTTTGTACTATCGGGGATTCCACGTTCCTGCATACCGGTATCCAGGGATTGCTCAATGCGGTATATAACGGGGCAAATATGACGGTTGTAATTCTCGACAACCGGATTACGGCTATGACCGGGCACCAGCCAAACCCGAACACCGGTATGACGGCCTGCGGGGTAGAGAGCCCCCCTGTCTCGCTCGATGCTATGTGCCGTGCCTGCGGGGTCCATTTCGTTGAAACGGTTGATTCGTTTGATACTACCGGAATGGTGCATGTACTGGAGCAGGCAAAGAAGCGTAAAGGTGTCAAAGTCATCATCGCAAAGCAGATGTGTGTTATCTCGGCACGCCGTGCTGGTATAAAGCGCGGGAAATACCAGGTTGATGCTGAAACCTGCACCGGTTGCGGCAATTGTGTACGATTCGGTTGCCCCGCAATCGAGGTAGCCGGTGAGAAGGCCCGGATCAATGACCTGTGCAGCGGATGTGCAGTCTGCGTCCAGCTCTGTCCCGTGAGTGCAATCGGAAGGGAGGGAAAGAAATGAGCGGAAGTTTCGATATCCTGATGGTGGGAATCGGTGGACAGGGGACGATCCTTGCTTCCAATATCCTTGGCGAAGCCTGCCTGATCGAAGGGAGACCGGTGAAGGGAGCCGAGACGCATGGCATGGCACAACGCGGCGGTTCCGTGGAGAGCCATATACGGATTGACGGGTTGTTCGGGCCCCTGATCCCCCCCGGACAGGCCGATCTCATGATCTCGTTCGATCTCCTGGAAGCCCTCCGTTACTCTCATTACATGAAAAAAGAGGGCTGGATTGTTGTGAACAACCACCTTGTGCTTCCCACATCGGTATACACACAGAAACTTGTCGCGCCAACGGAAGATGAGATTATTGCTGCGCTGAAAAAGAATCCCCTCTGCCTTCTGGATGCAGACAAAATGGCGTTAGACGCAGGAAGCCCGCTTTCCCAGAATGTTGTGATGCTGGGCGCTGCATCTGAGTCAATACCCCTTAAACCAGAGTCGCTGCTCGAAGCAGTCCGGCGCCTTGTACCGAAAAAGACCGTTGAAATAA
The DNA here is from genome assembly GCA_025358115.1 of Methanomicrobiales archaeon. Classification (GTDB taxonomy): domain Archaea; phylum Halobacteriota; class Methanomicrobia; order Methanomicrobiales; family Methanospirillaceae; genus Methanoregula. The sequence continues at coordinate 2,509 of JANYKQ010000042.1, forward strand.
ATATGAAAGCGTTCGAAGCGGGCCGTACATCAGGTGGAAAGTGTTGATGTAATGGTACCTTGTTCCGGAAAAATAAGTGTGGAGATGGTTCCCCTTACACTCCATCGTACTGCACTTTTTTTACATCCATTCAGCCACTGTTTCATGTCGTCTTAAGCAACGTACCCGACAATGCAGAATCCTTAAATTTGGTAATGGGTCCGGATCTCCATCAGCAGGAGAGGGAAAATTTGGGCGACCATAGACAAGGCAAATGAAATCCATTTTCGTCTTTTTTTTAATCTACCTGTTTACCAGCCAAAAAAGGATCATAGTGATCTGATATTTACTTCGTATTGTTTGATAACAAGAGTTACCGGACGAAGCGGATCCACCATTTTCAGTTCATAGGTTTTCCGTTTCATTTGTGGCAACAGAGGAAAGGGTGAAGTTGAGGGAACGATTTCTTTCATCTTCATCGTATTAATGAAATAATTATCCCAGGCAAACGAATAATCCTGGCCATCAGAGTTAATATAAGTAGAATAGTCCAGGTAGATGGGAATGCCCGCAGCAATATCATTTTTCGTGTAATTTACATCCCCCAATGCCATCTGTACGGTACCGACACCAGCCCGCGAAAGTATCTCTTTGCTGGTGAGATTTACAAGATTTATGACAACGGTATTTGTCTGATCGTCATAGAACCATCGTGGCTCTGCAAGTACAATAGATCCTGGCTGATCATGCCTTCGCATCACCACAGCACCATTCTGAAGGGAGATATCTGTTCCAGCAGATACAGAGGTATATAAGAGATCCCCCGAATGAAACGAATTAACGTACGTATTTACGGAATCCGTATAGATCGTTATTTCTGATGAGGCAGGAGTGTAAGCCGAATTATGTATCGTCAGTACCCCTCCCCCAACCTTTAAGGATGTTTCTTTGTAAGGAACAGTCTTGTAGGCGAGGCTTTTGATATCGTTCTGCAATACGATCATGTTCTTTTGCATGATCTGGTCATCTGCGCTTGTCTGCTGCTGGATGAGCATCGGATAACCGTACAGGGTTACGAGCCCGATGCCGGCTATCACCATGGTAAAGATGAGGAGAAATCCAATTGATTCAGACACACCTGCAGTGCAATAGTTCCGGTTTTTTTCACACGTCATGATGGAAATCCTTCAGAACTATAACTTATCATGTTCACACCCGCACCCGTGGTATTTCCCCCGGCCTTTCGTGTCGAACCGATACCGGCGATTGCCACATTGGCGACAATCGCACCTCTCGATACTGTTACGGCCTGATCTGCCAAATTGATATCAGCATTATTACCGATCTCAACAAAATACCCACGTCCTGCGATATCATCCGGAATATCGAATTTGGAGGTAATATTTCCCGTAACCGGTGCAATGGCGTACGTGTCAACGATCCGGGTGGAAATACCGTTACTGATATCGGTAAATGCCGAATACGTAATGGTGTTTGCCGGCGCCTCCATGAAATTTGCATTCACAAGAAAGAGCATCACTACAAAGAGGACCATGAGGACTCCGGATATCATGATATACTCTATGAGAGTGGCAACGCCGGCATCTTTGTAAATATCACAGTACTTAATGTGATGTCCACGATTCACTATAAGCCATCACCCCGTTGTTGTAATGAATCTCACCATAGGTAAAACTACCACTCGTGGTATTTGAGAAAGACACAACCGCATTCTGTCTGCTTAGAGACAGGGTGCGGATATCATTCTGAACATTCGTTTTATTATTGAATAATCCACCTTCATCATTCATATAAGCAGACTGGATGACCACATCCCGTACTTCCCGTAAGTCATTTTTCGGGAATTCCAGTACCGCCTCTGCGGTAGTTTGTCCCACCACAGTTGACTGGTTGAGGACGATTGCGATAAAGAACAGGCTGAAACTCACGATAAATCCCATAAGCACAATCCACTGTGCATCATCTTTTAATCCCGCCATAGGAGCACCTCCACGAGTACGGCATGTTTTCCTGAACATGACGAAAAATGACAATCGGGAAATCTTTTCTCGACAATTACCCAGTCAGAGACACGCACAGCATGTTCCCCACCATACAGTTGGCGCCCTGAGTCACTTAGAAAAGTACTATTAACAGCACCTCCTGACTCCCTATATGTCACATTTGCCATATACTGAATATGATCCCGGTCAGGTCCGGTCTTGTTATTGATGAGGCTGAGGAACATTGGCTGGAATGATTTCCCGGCGTCATCGGTTTCCACGATTGTCTGGAGCGGGCTTTTTCCGATGGTAATGTTGGGCGCAGTATTCATCATATTCAGTGCATCACCCCCCAGTACCTCCAGCTGCCAGTCACTGATGTGGGTATCCCCGGGTGTGTATACCGAGGTGCTGTTGACAACAATAAATGCGGTCAGGAGCATGATCAGGCCCGCTGCAATGCCCTCAATGGTATACAACTGGCCCCGATCGTTTACCATACCGCCACCTCAACAACTGCATCCCGGAGAGCCGGCTGGGTTACATTTACCGGGTTGTAATCATAGTCAAAGGGACGGGTCAAGGTATTGTTGAGGAATTGCTGGGGCGGATTCATCCCAAATGTCAGGTTAATGAACATAGTCGCAGTTGGATCCATAGTACCGAAAAAACCCGGTTCAAAGATTAATGAAACATTGTTCCGGACGTCAAATGGTGGAGGATCGGCTGAAGAATTTCCATCGATAAACGTAAAATTCTGGTATTTTTTCATGGGGGGCCAGCTGGAAAGCGAGGTGCTACCGAACGGCCTCTGGTAAAAATTGATTGCGGTAAGATTACTTCCCGAGGGTGTCCCGACCGGAGGAAGTGGATTCTGGGTGAGATTACGGGTCGATTCGATATCGGTAATGTTGATTATGATCCGCTCGTTATGAAAATTGATCTGGTATGCCGGACTCTTAATATCCCCCTCAAGGAGCAGTTTGTTATCAAACAGAATGGAGAACTGGTTCCATGCAGCATCCTCGGAATTATTGTAACCCCGCGCCATAATCATAGCTTTATTGATGCTGGCATTACTGCTGGAGCGGATCTTTACATCTCTCCTGATATACCCATATTCATCTGGCAGAATATCCCCCACATAACGGGGTTGATCCTCCCCGGTTACTTTCATGGAGATGTTGAACTGGTACGGGTAATCTCCAAAAATAACGCGCTTCTGGTAATCCTGGGGGTAGACGAATACTGTTGAACAGAAGAGCCGGTTCACTTTATTCTCATCGAGAATAAGGGGTGTTTCTTTCGATCTTGCAAGTCCAAATCGCACAACATCCCGCGGATCCGGCTGGATCTCCCAAGGTCCGGTCGCAAGAGACCCTGCAGCCCCGGGATCTTCAACCAGAATAACCGCAGTCCGGTACGCTACGGCATCGTAATCAACAGCATGTGCGTTGAGACCGATGAAGAGTGAGGGGACCATAGTTGCCACCCAGATAAAAATGATGATAAAAATGGTAAAGCCGATCATGAAATCAATCGACATTATTCCCTCATCGTCAATCATACGATTATAACAACGCCCCTGTTTTTGCATCAAATATCAGGACTCTTGGTTTGACCGGATTGGTTATTGTGAGTGAGTAAATACCCTTTCCCAGTGCCAGATCGCGCTGTTCGGCCACTTCTGCATCGGGAGTTATGAAAATTACTGCCCGGTTCTTGCTAAAAAGGTCAGCGGGAGAGATAATCTGATCGAAGAAAATTTCATCTTTTGGTGGGGGTGCCGTCCAGTCAGCTATCGTCGTTCCGTGATTGTCAAAGGTGACGAGGGAGGTCTTGTTCTGGTATCGGATAGTATACGTCCAGCGACTCGCCTTGCCTGATCCATCAAGGTCATTCCCATTGACGTAAAGAATATGGATGTCCTTCGATCGTGTCACCGGGGTAGCATTTGCGGGTCTGAGTTCATCGGAAGTTTTAGGTCTGGAATCATCGGGAATAATGCTTGTATATAGGCCGTCTGTAATCATTTCTGATTTATATTCCGCGACATACACGGTCTGATTTCCAGGGGAGAATGCAATATTGACACTGGGATGGGTTTCATTTGGCTGAGTCCCGGAAGACGACAGTGAACTGCACCCGGCAATAATGCAACAGGTCCCCATCAGCAGCAGAATACTGAATATACAGGCAATTTTTCGCACGATTACCACTCTTTGGTTATAAGTTGGCTGTAAGATATAAACATTGCATCCCGGATTTTTGCTCTGGTTAAAACCAGTTTATCGAAACTAATTCACGTTAACTGCCATTATCAGATGATTATCAAACAACGGCCCAATCGTGAAAATACCCCGAACAGAACTTGCATTCTACTATTGTGTAATTAGTTAAAGTTTTTATTATCTTTGATACGTAACGTCCCCGCTGCACATAACGTATTTCATCGAATTTCCCTTTGCATATGCATTATCGATTTTACACTATCTGTTGTGGACAAGCAAGAGACCCATAATCCCATTCTGGTTTTTTCAATGGAACATGGCAGAATTCTGAGAAATTGATAGGTGATGAAAAATGAGACCGCTCTGGAGAAATATCTCATAAATTTCCACTATTTATCAACATTTCGCGAATCTGAAGAAAAATAAGGCGATTTTTAAAATACATAAATATAAATATAATGGCATACCACAATTATTTCCTAAGGTTTTTGTATGTATGTTCATCGATTGATTGTTTTGGTGATTGGCGTTTTTCTCCTTGTCAGCATTGTCGGAGCTGCAGATTTAACCCCATCGACCATTAAAAACAGCAATTCCGACTGGCTTGTTGCAAATGGCAACGACGTTTCTACCATAACGGTGCATGTGAAACAGGTGTCCTCGCCAACCGATGTCAACGGTGCAACCGTAACCTTCTCAATTCCTGATGCCAATATGGGCACAATCACCCCGGCATCTGTAATTACCAGTACTGATGGCATTGCCACAGCGGTATTCAAGACAGGGACAAAAAGCGGCAATGCAACGATTAATGCAGCGATTCTCTATAATGATCCAGCGGTCAACAACCTGCTCCTCACGACGTTCCAGCGAGTTGATCACGATACAGCACAAATTCCATACTATGATCTTCTGCCTTCAGTACCTGTCGGAAGTATAACCCACCTGAATATAACCCTCATTGACCGGTCAGCGTTTGAGAACAGGATAGAAAATATAAACACCGGAGTAACGCATACAGTCCACCTTACGATGTCGGGAGTCGGGGGTTCAGGCTTTTTTGATGGTTCAGGTTATGTCCCGCAGATCGACAAAACAACTGATGCAGAGGGAAATATTTCGGTGAATCTCCGGGTTTCTACGGTTGCAGGGGACAATATCATCCAGATGGATCCGATCGGCAATATTATTCTTCCTTCCCAGATCCACATCGAAGGTATTGGAAATCCCTCAACCCCCTATACCATCACGCAGACCTTTCCTTCCCCCACTTCCTGGACTGCGGATGGCTACGCGGCACACACGTTCGATCTGTATTACACGGTCAGAGACCAGTATGAAAACCCGGTTGATGGTACAGTAGTCCTGCTGACATCCTACCTGCCCTCCGGTGCGGTGGAATCAACGAAAACAATCACCACCTATAACGGGGGGGTTGCGTATACCCCTTATGGCCCTAAGGATGTCTCGGGGATTTACACCATAAAAGCAACTACCCCGAGCAATGCGTCAATTCTCTGCAATCCCGGTACTGTAGGATATTGTGTCCAGACGGTGGAATATTACAGCATGAACCCGGTAACAATGGTTTTGTCAGCAAGCCCCCAGACACTGGTAAGTACGGACGTTGATCCCACAAGCCTGGCGAACGTCAGGGGACGGGTTATGGATGTACGGGGCAACCCGGTTACCCAGTACCCACCGGGTACACCGGTTACCGTCTCATTCTCGTTTGTTGAGCCGGCCGACATCCTCACCTATTCCGGCATTACCTATACGGAAACAACACCCTCCTCCCTGTCATCGAATACCGCCACTATGGGGGCTGACGGGTTTGCAACCGTGCAGTTCATCCCGGGCAAGTTTGTCTCGACTTCTACTGAACCTTTATACAATGCAACAGCAATGGGCACCCGGACCGTTCGTGCAAGCTGGACAGATCCCACCGGGGTTGTTCAGACGCATGATGTTCTGTTCACCTGGAAAAATTACCCGTTCCTGACCATCAGTTCATCGTTCAGCAGTACAATTGCCAAAGTGGGGGATCCCATTTATATCACCATCAAGATCAAGGGTGACGGTGCCGGCTTCCAGCCAAAACCCATTGATGTCGTACTCGCCATGGACCGCTCTGGTAGCATGCTTGAGGCCAACCCGGACAATATGGTCACAGCAAAAGGGGCTGCTTCCACCTTTGCCTCAAGCCTGACCTACGGAAAGGACAATATTGGCATCGTATCATTCGGCGATAACAGTGCGACTTCTGGGTGGGTGAACTTATCACCGACGTCTGTCCCATACTGGAATTCCGGTGATTGTACTCATTATAACAAATACCACCACTGCGACGCATGGGGGCCCGGGTATTGGACAACGGCTTGGGAATGGGATAATGTCTACGGCAACTGGTATTGGGTTGCAGATGATGGCTCATACGAGTGTGGTACGGGTTGTGACGGGCATTCCGATTCTTCATATGATCCGACTTCAGCACACCAAGTGTACCTGAATACCAATTACAACAACGGAAAGTCACGGAATTATGGTACAACGAGTTTTGCCAGCACCGATCTCTCCCGCGGACCTCATTCATATTCAGAGGTAACCGATGCACTCAACACGATGATTGCCGCTGGCGGCACACCGACCCGTGAGGGAATCTACAATGCCGTAAACCAGTTCCCGGCAGATGACGGAAAGAAAGTGCGGGCCATTATCCTGCAGACCGACGGGGTCTGGAATACCGGGGGCAATCCGGAAGGAGCATCCGATGCTCTCAGTCTGGGAAACGGGGTAGGGACGGGGAGTGTCATCACCTACGCGAATAATAGTAAGGTTGCACTCTATGTCATTGGTCTTGGGGTTGGTTCAGGAACCGATCTGGAGACGACATTAAAACGCTATGCCAAGAACGATGCCGGACTATACTATAGCGCTTCTGATGCATCGAAACTCAGCGGGATCTATACGGATATTGCCGGCCAGCTGAACCAGGTTGCAAGCGGTTCAACCTCAGCCAGGATGAATTTCGGTGCGGGCACCATTTCCGTGGATGGCACGATCCTCGGTTCATCTGCAGACGTGGATAAATACATCAATTATTCCGCCAGTCCCGTTGGCGGCAGACCGCTTGGACAGGGTTCAATTACGGATTCGACATACGTCTATAAGTTCCATTCCAATGTTGATGGATCCACGACTGATTATTACAAACAGGTCCGGGATGACACCCAGAACTGGACCGCCACGACTAAATTACTCACGTTTGATGTCGGAAAGATGATGCTGAATGATTCCTGGCAGACCACCATCAAGCTGAACCTGACAAAATCAGGGCAGCTGGTCCTCTTCCCCGATTGCCACTCCACTGTTACCTTCATTGATTCTTCCACGGGAGTAAGGCAGGATGGCTGTATTCCTGCCGGCCCGTTATCCGTGTACGAGAGCAAGACCAATGAGGCGTTCGGAGTGAGTACGCTTAAAGTCGAAAACCTCGGTTTTGTCGCAGGTACCAACCCGGATCCGAATATCTGGAAGATATCGTGGGATACAACCTATACCGGTACAACGGTTGCAGAAGAGACGATAGAATACTGGGATTCTGAATCAGGTTCAGTTCCGACGACCTATTCAGTGATATCACCCATCCATGCAGACCCGGCATCAGTAACCCGGACCCTGGAGATAGACACTACTTCGTGGGAGAAAGGGTCAACATACACGATAAAAGTCAGCGCTACTTCATATGACGGGGGTTCAAGTTACGCCACTATTACGAAGACCAAAGACCTCGACAATGGAAAGATATTCATCAATCTCAAATAATTTTTTCCCCGGTGTTATTAGTTTTTAGTTTTTATTTTCCCGAAGTGACTTCGTGGCAGGCGGACTGCCATTTTCCTGCCATCCCGGATTTGCTGAACATAATGCATGTTTAACCGGGACGGTTAATTTCCCAGCGTTAAATTATTGGAAAAAAGAGAATTCATCTCCCTTCTTTACGGGACAATCTTCGATATCGGTATTTCCAGAATATCCTCAGCCCCGCACGCCTTGAGCTGGGGGATAAGTTTGTTGACCAGGTTCTTCTGCACAACCGTCTGGATACTGTAATAGTCAATCCCGTGAAGCTGGCTGACCGTAGGCTTCTTCATTGCAGGAAGAGCAGCGACGAGCTTCTCCATGGATGCGGAGGGCACATTCATCGTCAGGAGCACTTTGTTCCTCGCCTCAATAACTCCGAAAAGCAGCGTCCGGATCTCCTCAATCTCCCGCCGCTTCACCGGGTCAGCCCAGCTCGCCCTGTTGGCACAGATCACCGTGTGCGATTCCATGATCTGCCCGATGATCTTCAGCCCGTTCTTGCGCAGTGTGGTGCCGGTCTCGGTCAGGTCGACAACCACATCCATAAGATCGGGCACTTTTGCCTCGGATGCCCCGAATGAATGAAACATCTGGACGGGAATCTTCAGATCTTCGAAAAACTTCCGGGTCAGCTCAGGATATTCCGTGGTCACCCGGCTGTTCGGCCGGATCTGGGAGACATTCTCGATAGGCTCGTCGCGGTGAACCGCGATCACGATCTTCACGTTGCCTTCCCCTGTCTTGCTGTACGAAAGGTTTGCCACTTCCACAACATCCGAGTTGGTCTCATTCACCCAGTCGAGGCCGGAGATACCGATATCAAAATACCCTTTCTCCACATAGGTGGGGATCTCCTGCGGGCGTAAAATCTTGATCTTGCCAATCCGTTCATCAACAATGCGGGGATTGTAATCGCGATCGGTGCGCTTGACCTCAAGATCTGCTTCCTTGAAGAGCTGGAGTGTCTGCGCCTCAAGGCTGCCTTTGGGGAGTGCGATGGTAATCATACCGTATACTGTTCGCGGTAAAAAGAATAAAAGGGGATTGATATGGGATTGTCCCGTGGGATTTACTCGAACGTATGGACCACAAGCCCGCTTAAGAGCTTGGGCTCGAACCATGTGGACTTGGGGGGCATAACGCCGCCTGCATCTGCGATGGACAGGACGGTCTCTACCTTGACCGGCTGCATGGCAAACGCGAGCCGGTATTCCCCGTTATCGACCAGCCGCTCCAGGTCTGCAACCGGGCGGGCACCCCCGAGATACTGGAGGCGGGTGTCGCCACGGGGATCTGTTATCCCCAGCATGCCTTCCAGGACCCATTTCTGGAGTACTGCCACGTCAAGGGCGTCCAATGGTGCCGCATTCTTCTCCAGCAGACGTGTGCACTCATACCACTGGCTCCCAAGATACATATGCACGATATGGTAACGCTCAGGTTTCTTGCACTTCGGCTTTATGTTATACCCGCGCCCATCCACCCTGCCGTACGGTTCAACATCAAAATATTTTTTCAGCGTGTCAAGGAAGGTGTCCTGCGTAAATGTACCGATATCCGTGAGCAGCCGGCTGTAGCCATGGATCTTCACCTTGTCATGGGGAAACATGACTCCCATGAACCGGAAGGTCTCGGCATCGCAGGGGACGTTTGAAACGATCCTGCGGTCAGCCACATTCACGGCTGCCTTAGCCCGGTGGTGCCCGTCAGCAATATAGAGAGAGGGGAGGTTTGCGAAATGTTGTTCGAACCGGGCGAGGATTACGGGATCGGTAATCCGGAAAATCTGGTGTATTCCTCCATTTTCGGTACGCACTTCCGCATCGGGAACTGCACCACCCGAAACCTGCGCATTGATGAGCGAATAGATGTCCCCGCTGTTCCGGAAGAGGAGTACAACGGGCCCGTTATGGGCTTTTACTGCTTCGATGTGCCGGGTCCGGTCCTCTTCCTTATCGTACCGGGTCTGCTCGTGCCTGCGGATATGGTTCTGCCGGTAATCGTCCACATCGAGACAACAGCAGAGGCCAAGGAACGTATCCCCATCCTGCTTCACCCGGTAGGCGTACATCCCGGGCTCGGGATCCTTTCGGATCTTTCCCGAGGTCTGGAGTGCGGCGAAGTTCTCGTGCGCCCGCTCGTAGACCCGGTCATCATGCGGGTCAATACCGGGCAGCTCCGCATCCGGTCTGCTCACGCGCAGGAAACTCTCGGGTTTTTTCTCAATGATCCTGCGGGCTTCATCCGCCGTCACGACATCATACGGGACAGCAGCGATAGCCTGGGCACATTCACGGGTGGGACGCACCCCGGAAAAACGATAGATCCTTACCATACCAACACCAGCACCGGACAGGGAGACACAGTTGCTTTAAAAGTTGGGTGTGATCCCTTATATTTCCGCACACCCAATAACCAGTTTTAGGATAAATGCTTTTGACCTGTGGACGCACAGCAGTACTGCAATATTTTCCTTGCGAAAGGACCCAGATATGATCCGACCCCACGATCTTGTGACGTATCCGCTGCCGCAGATCCGGCGGGCAATGCCCTCAGATCTCGCAGCGATTGTCGCTATTGAGAATGATTCTTTTATCGATCCCTGGGAAATGTCAGTCTTCTTAGAAGCGCTCACCTACTATCCCACAACCTATTTTGTCGCGGTATGCGATGGACGGGTTGCCGGTTTTGTTGTGGGAGCGCTTGAGGATAACGGCGAAAATATTTACGGCCATATCTGCAATCTCGGGGTGAGCCCGATGTACCGGAAGCGGGGGATCGGGAAGCTGCTGGTGCGCAGGGTCGAACACCAGTTTGCCCTCGAACTTGCGACCGCCGTCCAGCTCGAAGTGCGGATATCCAACATCGCGGCACAGCGATTCTACAAACGACTCGGCTACCGGCATGTGTTCGGGATCGACCAGTACTATGCAAACGGGGAAGACGCGTTTGTGATGATGAAATGGTTCCGGTTCTAACAAAAAAAATATTTTTCGCCATATTTTTCAATCAGACAGGCATACGAGGAACGTATGCAACGATCGCTTCTTTCTGTGCGGTACCTCTGTGCAGTCGCTATCCTTTCCTTTCTGTTCTGCATGGGTATTACCAGTGCTGCACTCTCCGATCATCCGGTTGTCAACGGGATCTCCGGCCCGGACCATCTGAATGACTGGTACGGCCCAACCGGGTCCTACACGTTTATCGCGACGGTAACCGGTGGTACCCCTCCCTATTCCTATAAGTGGATGAATCCCCCGGGAATGAAGACTCTCTATGAGGGAAAGCAGTACAGCACCGTTGAAATTCCGGCGAGCCAGATTGGCATCAGTGGACCCGGCAACTATGGGGTCTGGCTGACTGTTACCGATTCCGCGGGAAAAGATGCGGTCTGGCTGCGACAGGGTGGGTCAGGTAACAGCAACCAGTTTGGGTACTTCCTGACTACGGATGGAAAAACATGGTCGAAGAAGACCGAGCCGGCCACGTTCCCTCCTCCTCCGGTTGATGCTCCGCAGGTTGTCCAGACCACAAGCGACCAGTGCGTAGATTCCGGAGCGCGGTTCACCGGTATTCAGGGAGACATCCAGGTGAGCAGCGAATGCAATGGGGACTATGCCAGGGGCGTATGGCATCTTGCAAAACGCGAAATTACCCTGTACGGGGGCGATCACATCAGGACCGGTGAGGATAGCTCGGGATATCTCGGTTTTCAGGACATGAGCACATTCATTCTCAAAGCAGAAACAGAGATTGTCCTGCTGGTGCCGGAAAATAAAGACAGCAAGCTGAAGCTGGTGGCCGGCAACATCTGGACGAATGTTAAGAAGATGGTCAAAGATGGTTCCATGGAGATAGATATGGAACAGGCGGTTTTGGGAACAAAGGGGACCACGTTCATCTGCGCTTCAGATGGCAAAACGTCAACCATGCAGATCATTGAAGGGACGGTTGAGGTAACTGGCAAGGCGGATAAAAAGAAGATCCTGGTCACGGGCGGCCAGCAGGTAACGGCGACCAGTATGGGACTCGAAACTCCCGTGGCTTTCGATGCACCCGCTGCACAGGCCGACTGGGATGTTGTAAAAGCAAAGGCACTTTCCGGGACACCGGCGGCGCCAGCAACAACCAAGAAGTCCGGCCTCGATTCCCTGATTGTCCCTGCTGCTCTTGGTATCTTTGCCGCAGGAATAGCTTTGCGCCGTAAATAGATAGGATAAACAGAAACAACGATGCCCATAATGGCATCACATTTTTTTTGTAAAAAACAAGCGCTCTTTTCAGTAAATTAAAAACGAGAGAGAGATTATCCCCTTCCCAGTTTCTGGTGAGCCCGGGCAAGATGCTGGGATGCGAGTGCTCCAAGCAGGGAAAGTTCCCCGGCAAGGACCCCGCATGCAATGATCTCAGCGAGTTTCCGGGCATTGGTGCCCGGAGGCTCGCCACTTCCGGCTACCCCAAGAATCCTGAGACATTCCTGTTGTGTCTCGACACTCGTCCCGCCGCCCACGGTCCCAACCGGGAGGGAGGGGAGCGTGACAGCAACATAAATGCCGGTATCCGTCAGATCAACGGTCGTCATGCAGGTGCTGCCATCGATGGCATGGGCGGCATCCTGCCCGCAGGCAATGAACATCGCCGCGACAACATTGGCTGCATGGGCATTGAACCCCATCGCACCCGCCCGGGCTGACCCAACGAAGTTCTTGCGGTAATTCACTTCATGGATGGTCTTTGCATCGGTCTTTAAGATCTGTGCAATCAGTTCATGAGAGAGCGCAACACCGGCAACGGTGCTCCTGCCCCGCCCCATGATGGCATTGATTGCAGCGGGTTTCTTGTCGGTGCACATGTTGCCCGAGAGAGCGATGAGCCGTGCCCCGGTACCCTCTGCCACCAGGTCTGCTACTTTCGCGCTTGCGATGGTGACCATGTTCATGCCCATCGCGTCCTTGGTATCGAACTCCAGCCGGACAAAGACACTCGTTCCCGCAACGAACGTGACCACATCGGTCAGTTTCCCGTGAGTAGTGGTGCTCTCTGCTGCAGCGCGGAGCTCGGCCATGTGGGCGGCAACCCAGGTGCACACTTCTGCTGAGTGCACAACACTGTCCGTAGCAAAGAGCGGTGCCCGGGTCATGCCGTCGTGGAGGACGCGCACATCAGCCCCGCCGGCCTTAGTGATTGCACTGCACCCGCGATTCACCGAGGCAACGAGCGCACCTTCTGTAGTTGCGAGCGGGAGCCAGAACTCGCCCTTCGCGTACCCGCCTTTTATCGTGATCGGCCCGGCCACCCCAAGGGGTACCTGGATTGTACCGATCATATTCTCGCAGTTCCGCTTGACCACGCGCTCGACATCGATGGAGAAGATCCCGATATTCTCCATCTCTGTTCCCGTCTCCTGTTCGATATACTCCCTTCGCACCCGTATTGCATCAATGGGTGCAAGTTCCTTCTCGAGTTCGTAGAGTTTGAGTTCCCCGCTCTTCAGTCTGGCCTGAATGATATCGTCCCTTTTATTGTTGTGACCCGGTCCTGCACCGTTTCCGGTGCCTGGTTGGTGCCCGCCATCATCAGTCATGAATAATGGTAGCACGTATAAATTAATGATACACGTGGTTACCATCACGGTTGAACAATGGGGCATCAGGGTACCTGCACGCGAGGGAGAGACCACGCGACGGGCACTGATTGACGAGGGCGCGCTCGATCTTACACTGAAAGTGAGGCGTGATGGGGATGTGCTCCTCCTCCCGCTCCTTGACTGGCGCGAGGGTGCGGAGCAGTGCCTGTTCGAGCAGAGCCCCGGCCGGGTAGTGGTTCCCCGGCATGAACTGGTGGGAGGTATTGCCATCATGCAGGAGCGCGATGAGGTGGGAGCGCAGAAGATTCTTGCCTCGCGCCCCTCGCTCCACACGATAGTCTACGCAATCGGCGAGGTCTCGGGGGAGTACCGCACCCGCGAGTTCGAAGTGCTTGCCGGCGCTCCCACAACCCGCACAGAAGTGATCGAGTACGGGCACCGCTTCCATGTGGACCTTGCGGCTGCTTACTTCTCCGCCCGGCTCTCTTCAGAACGGCAGCGCATCCTCCAGCAGACCGGCAGGAACGAGGCTGTACTCGATATGTTTGCCGGTGTCGGACCGTTTGCGATCACGCTTGCGGCGCGTGCAAAGTTCGTTGTTGCCTCGGATCTCAATCCGTGGGCAGTTGGACTGATGCTCGAAAATATTTTTCAGAACCGGACTCCGAATGTGCTTCCCATGCTTGCGGATGCCCGCAGGCTTGCCGGGATCTTCCCGTGGCAGTTCGACCGGATCGTGATGAACCTCCCGCTCTCCGGCACGGAATTTTTGCCGGATGCATTCCGGCTCTGCAGGGCAGGCGGGACAATCCACTTCTATTCGCTTGTCGCAGCTGAAGGTGAGCACGGTGAATGCATACGCGGACTCGGTGGCGAGGTTATTGCTGAACGGGTGGTGCGGTCGTACTCGCCCGGGCAGTGGCACGCGGTGTATGATGTGAAAGTGAGGGACTGAAATGCTGGGGGTGGAGTCACCCCTTGTTTTTCCCTTATCAGAGACGCTAGTATCAAAGAGTCAGATCCCTGATCGCAAATAAGCCCAATTCATGCTTTATTTCCCCTTTTTTGTATGCTGGCGGGTTCGGAAAAACCAAAAAAATCCCTTTTTTCAGTCCCCATAAAAAATATGCCCTAATTTCGTTTTTATTGCCAAAATACGGACGGAATCACCCTCACCCAATGACAGCCAGCGGCCCGTACATCGAGGCTTTTTTCGCCACATAATTTAGCCCATCCGGACCCGGAAACCCTGCCGGAATGCGAATGTGAGGGTCACTTTTTCCGGGGGGTCTGAAAAATTGAGAGTGGCAAAGTTCCTGTATGGAACTTCAGTGACGGATTCGCTGAAAAATTCTAAAAAAAAAGATTCCTTCACTCCGGCGCAAACTTTGTGCCGTAGTGGATGATACCGCTCTCGCCATCAGAGGCGATCCTGCGGAAGATACTCCTGACCCGCATCCCGATCTTTGCTTCACTCGGGTCACAGACGATCTGGGTGGTCATCTGGGGGCCTTCATCGAGCTTGATGATGGCAAGAACATACGGCCCGTGGGAAGCGAACTGGTCGGGTGCTGTCTGGATAATCGTGAACGTGACCACGGTTCCCTTCCCCGAGAACTTGTGATCTACGATCCTGCCTTCCCTGCGGCAGTCGGGGCAGAAGGTCCGCGGGGGGAAGAAGTGACGCTTGCAGGTCTCGCACTTTGTCCCGATCAGGTTGTAGCGCTGGGGAATCTTTCTCCAGAATCGTGCAACGGACATTTCAGACCCTCCCGAGGATGTGAACTGCGACCGTAGCACCGGTACCGCCAACGTTCTGTGTCATGCCAATCTTTGCGCCATCGATCTGGCGTTTGCCCGCGGTGCCGCGGAGCTGCTGGACGATCTCGTACACCTGCTTGATGCCGGTAGCACCGACCGGGTGACCGCAGGCCTTGAGGCCGCCGCTCGTGTTGACCGGGATCTTGCCGCCAAGGGCAGTCTCGCCATCAGCGGTAAACTTCCCGGCCGTGCCTTTCTTGCAGAACCCGAGGTCCTCGATGGCACAGATCTCTGCAATCGAAAAACAGTCGTGTACTTCTACCATGTTGATGTCCTTGTGGGTCAGTTTGGCCATCTTAAACGCCCGCTGGCCTGCCGCAACAGTCGCGTCCATGGTCGAGATGTCCCGGCGGTCATGGAGCGCGATCGAGTCGCTGGCCTGAGCAGTTGCAAGCACCTTGATCGGGGTGTCCGTGAATTCCCGGGCACGGTCGAGCGGAGCGAGGATGACTGCGGCAGCCCCGTCAGTAATGGGCGAGCAGTCGAAGAGCCGGAGAGGCTCGGCCACCATGGTGGATCTCAGAACAGTGTCAAGGGTGATCTCCTGCTGGAACTGGGCAATCGGGTTACGGGCGCCGTTGTAATGGTTCTTCACGGCTACCTGTGCCAGCTGTTCGCGGGTCATGCCGTATTTGTGCATGTAGTCTTTGGCGATCATCGCGTAGAGACCGGGGAATGTTGCCCCGACAAAACCTTCCCATTCGCGATCCGCAGCACCGGTGAGGGCATCGGTGCTTGCACCGGGCTCCACATCGGTCATCTTCTCGACGCCTGCTGCTACAACGATATCTTCCATGCCGCTTGCAACCGCAATAACTGCCTGCCGGAAGGCAAGCCCGCCGGATGCACACGCGGCTTCGACCCGGGTTGACGGGATGTGACGGGTTGCCATGCCCGCGTAGTCAGCGATCAAAGCACCGATATGCTCCTGCTCGATGAAGCGGCCGGCACTCATGTTGCCGACGTACATTGCATCGATCTTTTCCCCCGATAGCTGGGCATCCTCAAGGGCGAGGGCCCCGGCTTCTATGAAGAGGTCCCGGAAGGATTCCGACCATTTCTCACCAAACCGGGTGCATCCAATACCAATCACTGCTACGTCTCTCATGATTGCATCACCAGTTTTCCCTTGTGCTGGGCATACCGTGCATAGTCCAGGTAGATGGGATTCTTGAGCTGCTGTTCCACACCCGGTGCTGCATCCCGCTTGAACGCGTCTGACCTGATGGCATCGGTCACTTCAATATCGAATGCATCGCTGCCTGCCCCTGATCCGAACGAGCAGACAAAGATGGTGTCGCCCGGCTTTGCAATGTCGAGCGTTGCTGCAAGACCGATGGGTGAAGCGCCGGAGTAGGTATTACCCAGGCGCGGAACCACAAGGCCCGGCTTGATCTGTTCTGTAGTGAACCCGAGGTCCTTTGCAGCTTTCTGCGGGAACTTTGCATTGGGCTGGTGGAAGACCGCATAGGTGAAGTCCTTGGGGGTCTTCCGGGTCTGCTCCAGGAGAAGGTTGCTTGCACCCTTTACGTGCTTGAAATACCCGGGGTCGCCGGTGAACCGACCGCCATGGCGGGGATAGTCCTGTCCTTCCCGGCGCCAGAAGTCCGGCGTGTCTGTGGTGAACGAGCAGGTGTGGTGGATCGTTGCGATCGGGTCGTTGTTCCCGATAACAAACGCTGCACCGCCCGCTGCCGCGGTGTACTCAAGGGCATCGCCCGGTGCACCCTGCGAGACATCGGAACCGATGGCAAGCCCGAAGGGGATCATGTTGCTCTTGACCATCCCCATGCAGGTCTGGATCGCAGCGGTGCCCGCCTTGCAGGCGAACTCGAAATCAGCTGCGGTCATGTTGGGGGTAGCACCGATGGCTTCCCCGACCGTGCATGCAGTGGGTTTCACCGCATACGGGTGTGATTCGCTGCCCACGTACACAGCCCCGATCTCTTTAGGGTCAACATGCCGGCGCAGGAGTGCGTTTCGTGCTGCTTCAACGGCAATGGTTGCTGCGTCTTCATCCAGGTCAGGAACGGACTTTTCAAAAACGCCCAGTCCACCGGTAATGTCTGCGGCATTTGCGCCCCAGACCCGGGCAATCTCTTCAACCTTGATACGATATCTCGGTATATACACACCGTAAGTAATGATTCCTACCATTCTTGTTCCCTCAAAGTACTCACGATTTTATCCACATCCATGCTCGTACACATCACCGTGATGCGATCGCGTTCCGCCATCTTTTCCACGATCGGGTGGACATCTGAGGGTTCTATACCCTGCAGTATCACGCACCGGGGTTTGAACGGCGTCACCCGGATGGCAACCATCGGTGATTTTCCGGTCGAGACATTGGTGAAGACCAGCGCCCGTTCCGTACTCCAGCCATAGATGCGATTGAACTCATCGGATGTGAGTTGCATGATCGCATTGAGGCTGTTGACCACGGTATAGCCAAAGATGGTCTGGTCTATAGATCCCCAGAGTAATGTGCACCCGATCACATCTGAAAAATCTTTCAGCGGAATGGGTGAACCGTACTCGTGGAGGTCATAGATCACGTCATCGTCAACTGCCGAAAAGAGCATGGTTGAGAATTTTTCAATGTGTTTGCCACCGGTCTCCTCATCAGTATTGAGGAGTGTGTCGACAATCTTACCGACAACGGCAGTTCCGGGACTTTTTCTCCGTCCGCTCTCATAATCACTGATTACGGATGGTGAGACGCCAAGACGTTCTGATAAGACGCCGGGTGCAATCTCGAAGTTCATGCGCCATTTTTTCAGCGCATGCCCCGGTGAGTCCGACAGCGTAATTTCGCCAGCCATCTTTTCAGCGAGCTGGTTCCGCTTTCCGGATTTCATGCTCAATAACAAAGACCCGCGGAGTTATATAATTAGCGAACTGGACTTCGACAGTGAACGAACCCCGACGAGGAGTTGCGTTGAGGGCAACCCATAAATAAGAAGCAACTCAATTTTGATAATCATGACACCCGCTGAAGATCTCCAGTGTCTCAAGGCCATTGCACTGCGTGGCGGTTGCAAGGGTCCGGTCTTTGTCTCCACGCAGAGCATCGGCACGATGCTTGCGATCAGCCAGCAGACAGCATCGCGCCGGCTTAAAGGGCTTGAAACCCAGGGCCTGATAACCCGGACCATTGCTGCCGACGGCCAGCATGTTACTCTCACCAAGCATGGCGAGGATGAGCTCCGCCGGGAACACCAGGAATACTCCCGGATTTTTTCCGAGGGTGGTAAGACCTATGTGCTGAATGGCGCAGTTATCTCCGGGATTGGTGAAGGTAAGTATTACATGAGCCTTCCCAGTTACAAGGAGCAGTTCAACACCCATCTCGGATTTGAACCATACCCCGGCACGCTCAACATACGCCTCTCTCCTTCCAGTATTCCGGTCAGGAAGAAGATCGATGCGCTCGAATGGATCCGCATCAAGGGATTCTCCACTGATGGCCGGACCTTTGGCGATGCGAAATGCATCCCGTGCCGGATCGGTACCATTTCCTGTGGTATCGTCATGCCAGGAAGGACCCATTATCCCGAGGATATCATTGAAGTGATTGCACCGATGGCACTGCGCCGGAAACTGGGTGTTGAGGACTCTGACAGTGTCAGTGTTGAGGTGGGGCCGTGATGGATGAGGCGCTTGCAGCGCTGCGGGACGGGAAATTTATCCTTCTCTATGATTTCGATGACCGGGAAGGTGAGACGGATTTTGCGATCCGCTCCGATGCCGTCACGCCTAAGCACATCGTGCAGATGCGCAAGGATGGTGGTGGGCTGATCTGTACTGCAGTGCACCCGATTGCCGCCCAGCGCCTGGGTCTCCCGTTTGCCAGCGACGCCCTCCGGGCAATTGCGGTTGCGGAACGGGAAGGCGATATCCCGTACGACCGGAAGAACCACTCCTCCTTCTCGCTCTGGGTGAACCACCGCAATACCTTCACCGGTATCACCGACCGTGATCGTACCCTGACCGTCAACGCGATCGCCGAGCAGGTGAAACGTGCACTCAATGGTGGCAGTGTCAACTTCCACGAGACATTCCGCACCCCCGGCCACATGGCGCTCCTGCGGGCAGCGGACGGGCTCCTCGATGTGAGAAAGGGCCAGACCGAGCTCTCGATTGCCATGGCCGAGATGGCGGGAATCACACCGGCGGTCACCATCTGCGAGATGCTGGACGACGAGTCCGGCTACGCACTTTCAAAGGCTGATGCAAAGCTCTACGCCCGCAAGCACGGGCTTGTGTTTGTTGAAGGCCCGGAAGTGCTGGAGCGGTGGGAAGCGGATAAGGCCAGGAAAAAATAGAATTCTTTTTTTTTACAAGGGGGACTCTCAATTTTCCCTGTACGGCAACCTGAAGATTAATTTTTTTATGCCGATACCGGTCAGGCTTTTCCCCGGATCATCCGGGTAACCTGCTCGCGGATCCGGATAAATGCAGGATCAGCCGGATCCCGGGGATAGGGGAGATCGATCTGCAGGATATCGGACACAATCGCCGGCCTCCCGGAGAGAATGACAATCCGGTCCGCGAGATAGATCGCTTCTTCCGGGTTATGCGTGACCATGAGAAAGGTGGTCTTTAAGTCCTGCCGTATTCTCACTACCTCATCCTCCAGTTCCCGCCGGGTGAAGGTGTCGAGCGCAGAGAACGGCTCATCCATGAGAAGGATTGAGGGTTTGATGGCCAGCGCCCGGGCAACCGAGGCCCGCTGCTTCATCCCGCCGGATAGCTGGTGCGGGTAGGAGAGTGCAAACGCGGTTAAGTGGGTGAGATCCAGAAGCGATTCCGCCCGCTTTGCGATCTCCTCTTCGGGCAGATTTTGCACGGAAAGCCGCAGGCCGTACACAATGTTCTCATAGACCGTGAGCCACGGGAAGAGGGCATGATCCTGGAAGACCATAGCTGCTGACGGTTTCCCGTCTTTGTTACCGGATGCCTGGTCGATCGTGCCTGCATCCGCAGAATCGAGGCCCCCGATAATCCGGAGCAGCGTGGACTTGCCGCAACCGGAGGGTCCCATTATACAGACGATCTCGCGGGCGGCGACTTCAAAAGAGATCCCGGCAAGAGCAGGACAGGACTTTTCACCGTCCCGGAACGTCTTTGTGATCCCATTAAGGGAGAGAACCGGCTCCATCATTCCTTCCCCTGCCAGCCAAAGAGCCGTTCCTGTCCAGCCCGGAAGAGGGTATCTGCCCCGAGGCCGATGACGCCGATGATGATCATGCCGGCGCCAATCACCTGGAGCTGGCCAAGGTTGTAGGCATACATGATAAGGTAACCCAGGCCGGCGGTTGTCCCGGGCAGCATCTCGGCAGCAACCACGCACATCCATGCCACGCCAAACGAGACCCGGAGGCCGGTCCAGATCACCGGAAGTGCACCGGGAAGGATGACGGTGCGGAGCTGCTCGAACTCGGTGGCATGGAACGTAACTGCCACTTCGATCCACCGCAGGCGGACCCCCTGCACCCCGTCAACGGTGTTGATCAGGATCGGGAAGAACGCACCCATACCAATGATGAAGAGGATGGAATGAAAACCGATGCCGAACCATGCGATGGCAAACGGCATCCAGGCGATCGGAGGAACCGGGCGGAGGATCTGGATGGTGGGGTTGAGATAGGTCTGGACTTCTTTTGACCAGCCGATGAGGAGACCGAGCGGGATTGCAATGGCTGCTGCACAGAGGAATCCGGTGAGAACCTCCTTGAGACTCTGGATCGTGTTCTGGATCAGGGACTCCCCACCAAGAACCGGTGCAGCCGGCTGGAGCAGCACGGATAAAATTTCACCGAGTCGCGGGAGGATGTAGTTGTTCTGTATCAGGAGGGCGAGGCCTTCCCACACGATCAGGAGGATGACGATGAGGGCCAGTCCTTTGCCGTAGTCACGGATACTCTGCTTCGAAATCAGTACCATAGAATTTCACCGAGATATTCTCATATGCAAACGCTTCGCGTACCATGTCTTCCTGGATTGAACTCTGGACCGTGGCAATAACCAC
>JANYKQ010000048.1 GCA_025358115.1 Methanomicrobiales archaeon
TGTGAAGTACATATAAGTTTATTACCGGGTGCTCAAATGTCCGTTGCCGTAGTCTTTGACAGTGCAGGAACGCTCCTGAATACCTACCGGGTGGCAAAGGATATCTGCCACAAAAAACTGCTGCCGGGTATCGAGACCACCACGCTCACCTTCAGCTCCCCGGACAGGGTCCTTGTAGTATTGCCGGTACAGTCCAAGGAGATGATCAACACACCGTCTGATACGCTCCTTTCGGAATATCTTGTTGAACACAATATGGGCTTTGGCGTAAGCTGCACCCGCAAGATTACCACGGCAGAAGAGATCGGGGACATCCTGTACGCGGACAGGAGGGCGCAGGTGGGTGACTTACAGGAATGCATCCGCAACGTCTGGACGGTCTGCAAAGCAGAATCGATCGTGACGCTGAACAGCGGGGCGATCATCAACATGGCGTTAGGCGCAGTCGAATTCACCATCACAGCAGGAGGGTGGCCGTTTGACGGGGCAAAAGAGACCATCTCCGCCCTCCACCGGATGGGGGTCCCGACCTTCATAGCATCCGGCGACCGGGTGACTAAACTGGAGAAGATGGCCGACCATCTCGGCATCCCCCGCGACCGGGTGTACGGAGTGGCCACGCCAACGGTCAAGGCACAGATCGTCAGCGACCTGCAGCAGGAATATGACCGGGTGCTGATGGTGGGCGACGGGATCAATGATCTCGGTGCCATGCGGACGGCCGATATCGCGATTCTCACCATCCAGCAGGTCGGAGACCGGCCCGAGGAACTCTATGCAGCAGCCAATTATGTTGTAAAAGATGTCAGCGCTGTACTACCGATTGTGCAGGAACTGCTCACATCGCAGAAACAGTCAGGCAATTTGCGATCGTGACGGCAGAGTGCAGCATATAAAAGGTAATATGACACCAGTATCACATTAGATACAAGGGAATTATGAAGGCTCCATTGATCACGGTCGACAACCTCTGCATGGATTTCGATGGCCAGAGGATACTCAAGAATATTTCTTTTGAGATCGCAGAAGGGGAGATCCTCGGAATTATCGGCAGGAGCGGGGCCGGTAAGACCGTGCTGATGCACCTGATGCGCGGCGTGGAACAGCCCCCTACGAGCGGCACTATTGTCTATCACGTGGCGGTCTGTGGCACGTGTGACTACATGGATGTGGGGAGTTGCGCAGGCAAACCCTGTCCCCGCTGTGGCGCCATTCTCACGGCGCTCAACGTGGATCTCTGGAACGAGAAAAACGAGGAGCTGCGGCGCAGGCTCATGCGCCGCACCGCGATCATGTTCCAGCGCACTTTCGCCCTGTACGGCGATGACCGCGTTATTGAAAATGTCCTTCATGCACTCGACGATATCAATTACCCGCAGGAACAGGCTATCAACCGTGCAGCGGACTTAATCGACCAGGTCCGGCTTTCGCACCGGATGATGCATATCGCCCGGGACCTTTCCGGGGGAGAGAAGCAGCGGGTGGTACTTGCCCGCCAGCTGGCAAAAGATCCGTTTATGCTTTTTGCTGATGAACCGACCGGCACGCTCGACCCCGGGACGGCCAAGATTGTCCACGCTATGCTCATAGAGGCGGCCAAAGCCAATAACATGGGTATCGTCGTCACCTCCCACTTCTCGCAGGTGATCGAGGATGTGGCCAACCGCGCCATCCTTCTTATCGATGGAAATATCGCAAAACTCGGCTCACCCAAAGAAGTGATCGCCGAGTTCATGAAAGGGTGTGACGATACCGAGCAGTTCGAAGCAGCTGAGATGGGCGAACATGTCATGGTTGCCCGGGATCTCGTAAAGCGATATATCTCGGTTGACCGGGGAGTAGTCAAGGCAGTCAATGGCGTCACCTTTGATGTCTCGACCAAGGAGATCTTCGGCATTATCGGGAAGAGCGGGGCAGGAAAGACCACGCTCTCCGGCATCATCGCCGGCCTTATCGAACCCACAAGCGGGGAGATAAACATCCGCATCGGCGAAGAGTGGATCGACATGACCAAGCCGGGTATCGATCAGCGGGGACGGGCAACCCCCTACATCGGTCTCCTGCACCAGGAGTACGATCTCTTCCCGCACCGGACCGTGCTCGACAACCTTACCGATGCGATCGGTCTCGAATTCCCCAAGGAGCTGGCCATGCGAAAGGCATTAGTCACGCTCAAGATGGCCGGGTTCACGGATGAAAAGAGCAAGGAGATCCTCAACCGGATGCCTGCCCAGCTCTCAGAGGGAGAGCGGCACCGCGTGGCACTGGCACAGGTGCTGATCCGGGAACCGCGCATCGTAATCCTCGACGAGCCGACCGGTACCATGGACCCGATCACCAAGATCGATGTGAAACATTCGATCCTCCATGCCCGCGAAGAGATGGATGAGACATTCATCGTGGTCTCCCATGACATGGAGTTCGTGCGGGACATCTGCGACCGGCTCGCCCTGATGCGGGGTGGCAAGATCGTCCAGATCGGAAAGACCGCGGATGTGCTTGCGATCCTGACCGAAGAGGAACGCAAGATCATGACCCAGCCAGCCGCGTGAGGCGTGTGATGACCATCATCCACCTCGATGGAAAGAGGATGGAGATTGGCGAGGGCAGTACGCTTAAGTCGATCCTGTCCGGTCACGAGCCGGGCTGCTGCGTGGCGATCATCCGCCCGGCCATCAAGGAGCAGGCAAAGACCAGCAGCCTTGCCATCACCACGACCGCAGGTGAAGTCACGATCGAAGTGCAGGGACAGGCAGCAGCTTTCCTGGAATCCCCCGCAATCATAGAGCAGCTCAGGCTTCACTGGACAGACCGGTACGCAACCGCGTTCGGGCCATTTCCTTCCGGTATCCGCCCCGAGCGCAAACCCCATCTCTATGATCGCGGGGATGTTATCCTCGGGTGCGGAGGGTATGAATCAGCCCGCTCCTACCTCATCTTCTCCCGGGTCCGGCATTCAGCAGACCACGGGGCAGATGAGAGCGGCGGCATCGTGGGAACGATCGTGAGTGGCAGGGCGGTGCTCGACCGTTTTTCCTCCGGTGACCGGATCACAAAAATAGAGCCGGTCGTCAGCTGGGCAGATACGAGCAGCTCGTTCACCACCACTGACATGAACCTTGTGCTGGAGGACGGGATGCAGATCGTCACCCGCATGAAGATCATGGCACAGGGGTATACTCCCGGGAAAATCACCACCGAAGCTGCCGGCAGCGTGGAACATATGCTGCTCGCACTCCAGTCAGGAAAGTATACGGTCGGCCGGGCAACGAGCACCCATATCCTCGACCCGCGGCTGGCAGGTACCGAGGACGTGCCCAAGGAGTTCCGCCGCCCCCGTCGTGAAGGCACGGTTACGGTTCGGGCAACCGGAAAGACCGCGGGAGGGGTTTATATCTACCGGGCAGATGTCCCCTCAAGTCTGGTGCACAGCGTCACCGGCCAGGTTGTTCAGGGCATTGAACTCGCAAAACTGGCCAGGGAGCACGATGTCTTTGCCGTCAGCGTGGAACCGGCACGTATCGACCTGCTGGGCCTTCCCTTTGGTAAAGCACAGGAGATCTGCACTGCCCGGGGAGTTACCCTGACATCCGACAAGCAGGATGCCGGGCGAATCGTGGTGTCGCAGGAACCGGGCACCACCCTCGACGTGCTCGCTGAAGGGGCGGTGAAAGTGACAACGGCCCCGTTA
The DNA here is from genome assembly GCA_025358115.1 of Methanomicrobiales archaeon. Taxonomy (GTDB): domain Archaea; phylum Halobacteriota; class Methanomicrobia; order Methanomicrobiales; family Methanospirillaceae; genus Methanoregula. Next base: position 3,692 of record JANYKQ010000048.1, read on the forward strand.
GAGAAGGTGATCGATATCACGCTCGATGATGCTGCTGCTCCTCTCAGCTGCGATGTCTTCCGCCGGGTTACCGGTCTCCACCAGCATGATGCCGGCATGATGCCGGTCTTTTTCAAGTTCGATGACGTGATCCTCTTCAAACCGGAGATACCTGCCGGCCTGAAGCTCAACCCGGAAAATACACCAAAGGATGAGGCACCGGCAGCTGCGCTGGCCATCACCAACGATTCCCGAAAAGGTACGGGGCTTGTGGGGGTGCGTCTCTCATCCAGTAAGGAGTTTGGCCCTACATCGGAGCCGTTCGAGGGGACAAATATTATCGGGCGTGTGATCGATACGGACAAGCTCAAAAAAGTGCGGGAGAAAGAGACCGTGTATATCCATGAGGTGAAATCGTGACTGATTATACGCCCGTGCATGTTGGCAGTGTCACGAAATACGTGATGGTGGAGTCATTCGAGATTACACCGGCTGACCTTGCGGCCCGGGGCTATGAGATATCGAAAGGAGTAATGATCAAGGAGACCTGTTTTGGCCTCGTCATCAATGGTAAAGAAGAGGAGGTCGACCGGATCGTTGCCGAACTGCGGAAGATCGATCCCGACCATATCTTTGTCAAGGACCGGGGCTTTCCTCCCGGCGATGCCCGACGCTGCCGCGCAAACCTTGGCGGGGCCCGGCCCGGGTATAACGGCCTGGAGTTCGAGATGTCGATCCTCCCCTATGTCTCGCACGGGCTTGAAGTCCTTGACAAAAAGGATGCAAAAGACGTTCCTCCGCCGGAAGATCCTCTGGAGCACCCGTTACTCGATATCTATAAACTCAAAAAACTGATCGATGCACAGGAGTCCTGAAATGGTAAAAGTATTCATCTACCCGGCAACGAGCCTGATCCTCTCTGACATGGTGGCACGCTTCGGGCATACACCGCTTTCATCTGCTACCGCAATCCGCGAACGCATCCAGACCGCAGGACTCGAATCCCCGCCCCTCCAGATAACTCCTGAAGAGCCCAAGAAGGGTCTGAAGTGGGCAGCAGTCGAAGTGCCTGCCGGGGTCCGGGGCCGGATGTCCCTCTACGGGCCGATGATCGAGGCGTGCGAGGCGGCGATCATCATCAACGATGCCGATCTCGCGTTCGGGTGCATGGGGTGCGCCCGGACCAACGAGCTGATCAAGTTCCTCGTGCACCAGAAAGATATCCCCCGGCTCGAGCTCAATTACCCCAAAAATGAGGAAGACGGCGTGAAGTTCGTGGCAGCGATCAAGCGGTTCTTAACCGGGCTGGGAGGTGCGAAATGACGCAACCGGTACGGATTGCCCAGCTCTCCTGCGGGCCGGAGTATTCCGGTATCCAGCACGAGATCGATGAGGCTGCCCGGGAAGTGGGCGGCGAGATCTTCTTCCCGGATGTTGCCCTCAAGGACATACGGCGGGACTTCGCCAAGTTCGGGCTGGATGTCAAGAGCCCTGACCTGAAACTCGCGATTGCCCGGGCCATGGCACTCGTTGAGGGGCGGGTGGAAGCCGACGCGGTCTTTATCGCCACCTGCTTCCGGTGCGCCGAGGCAGCCATTGTCCGGAACGAACTCCGGCGCTACATCAACGAACATTCACGCCTGCCGGTGGTCAGCTACTCGTTCACCGAACGCACGACTTCGGGAACCCTCCTCACCCGGATGGAAGCCCTCACGACCATCGCAAAGCGCCGGGCCCTGCTTGCCCGGGAGACACAAAAAGGTCTCACCCTCGGTCTGGACTCGGGATCAGCCACAACAAAAGCGGTCGTGATGCGGGACAACAAGATCATCGGCACGGGCTGGCAGCCAACAACCGAGGTCCTGAAGAGCGCTAATGAAGTGATCGCCCATGCCCTTGCCGAGGCCGGGGTCAGCCGCGATGAGATACAGGCCGTAGGAACAACGGGGTATGGCCGTTTCCTGGTAGGAAAAGAGATAAACGCGGATCTTATCCAGGAAGAATTGACGGTCAACTCGAAAGGAGCAGTCTATCTCGCGAACCGCCAGCATGGCCCGGCCACCGTGATCGATATCGGGGGTATGGACAACAAGGCGATCTCGGTGATGGACGGGATCCCGGGGGTCTTTACTATGGGCGGTATCTGTGCCGGGGCCAGCGGGAGATTCCTGGAGATGACTGCCAAGCGTCTCGGTGTCGAAATCACCGAGCTCGGCCCGCTCTCCATGAAGGGCTTTGGCGGCCGCGTGCCTATGAACAGCTACTGTATCGTCTTTGGCACCCAGAGCCTGGTCAATGCCCTCGCCGCCGGCAGCACCCGGGAAGACGTGGCCGCGGCTGCCTGTCACAGTGTCGCCGAGCAGGTGTACGAGCAGCAGTTGCAGGAAGTCGATATCAAGGAGCCGGTGATCATGGTCGGGGGCACATCACTCATCGAGGGTCTGGTCTTTGCCATGGGAGAACTGCTCCAGACAAAGATCGTCGTGCCGCCATACTCGCAGTATATCGGTGCCGTGGGATCTGCACTCCTTGCATCAGGATTCATAAAGGACGATTAGATGCTCGCCGTTGAGTACTTTGAAGTGGAATGCCCCGAGCCGGTGGGTGCGGAGTACTACAAGCAGATCACCAACGATGTCCTGCTCGACCACAATCTCCTCAAGGTGATCGAGAAACTCCATGTCTATATCGACCCGAAAGTGCCGGTCTTTATCGCAGTCGGTATACTCAAACCGATCACCAACGTTGTCCGCGTAGGAGATATCGCGAATGTCAACCCGCAGGAAGGCAAGATGACGCTCGTCATCACCGAAGAGACCTACCTGGCCTCGATGCTCAAAATATTCTGGGAGCGCTTCGGGAAGGACAAGGTCGAGCAACCGGACCGGTTCACGGTAGTGCTCTATGATGTCCCGGTGGCGGCAAAAGAGATCGAAGAGATCGTGATCGGCCATCCCAGCGAGTCCTTAAACAAAGACCTGATCTACGCGTTCCGGTGCGTTGCGCCGGAAGGCTTCCGGCTCCGCAGCGAGCGTTTCGACAAGGGGAAGTTCTCGTTTGTTGCCAGTGAGAACACGCTTGTGGAGAATATTGACGAACTGGTGAAGGCAAAGTTTGCCCTGATGGGAGAGACGCCATGACGCTGGTCCCGGTCACCTACAAGGGCGGCATCTACCAGCACGATATCGTGACCGATCTCATCGAGGACCTCGGGGGCTACGTGGTCCAGAAACACGTGCTGGCGCAGGAAGTGGTGCTCCAGTGCTTTGTGCCCCGGGATGATATCGAGCTGATCCGGGAGATATCGCGGCCCCTCTTCGGAGAAGTGACCGATTCCCCGCTCGTTGGCACCGAGATCGCGGTGGTCAGCATGAGCCTGGAGATCCACCACCTCCCCCACCCATCCTGTGACATCGCGGAGTATGTCCGCCGCATAGGGGCCAAGAGCAACATGGTAAGCCTGGCCCGCGGACCCGGGAAGCGCATCACCGGGCTCAATGATGAGGAACGGGACGTGATCAATGAGCACGACATCGCCGTGTACCTCATGGGCAACTTCGAGACCTGCATTGAGCACAAGATGCCGATTCTCCTGCGGGGGATCGAGGTGCCGGTTGTAGTCTGTGGCGGCCCGGATAAAGAGACGCTGATCCGGATCGTAGACCCACCGGTCGAGGGATACGTGGGCGGGGTCGGGCGGTTCATGCGGCGGACCAAGGAGGCAGACCAGCTCGACAAGCTCGATGAGATCATCGCCGAGATCACCCGGGTGCTGGAGAAGAAACGCGAAGATCTTGCAAAAGATCCGCTCTCGGTCTCCCCGGCCCGGCTCATGAACCTGATCCGGGAGCGGGTGCCGGCAATCCTTGAGGTGACCTCCCCCACCCCGCTCACGGTCCAGCTGGCCGGGCTCCGGGTGAAGCTGCCCTACGATACCTTCGCCCCGGCCCTCCGGGCAATGGAGATAGAAGACGGGATCACGCTCGGGGACGTGGCAGCGATCGAGCCCTCCCGGATGCGGGACTATATCCTTGTCAAGGTCCTGCCCTTTTCAGAGACAAATACGGTGATATAACACGGTGAAATGATGGCAAAAAAAGTATCAGCACAATCCACAAAGGACCAGTTCGAGGACAAACTTGCCCAGATCGTAGAGCGGGGCGCCGATGTGACTGCCGAAGAATGGCTGAAGGCGATCGAGGTGGAATACGGGAAAGTGCCGCTGGTCTTCCGGCGGATGGGCGAGCGGCCCGAAGTGCTCATCTCCCACCTGCTGTACAAGGGAACCGTGGCCCAGACCAGCCCGCTCGATCCCAAGTACGTGGAACTGATCAGCATGGCGGTGGGGGCGGCCCTCAAGTGCCCGCACTGTACCGGCTACCACATGCAGGCAGCCATCAAGATGGGTGCCACCCGCGAGGAAGTGCTCGAAGTGATTTTGCTGTCGGGTATGATCTCGAACTCGTCAGTGCTCGCCAATGCGTACCGGATCATTGACGACAAGCTGGAGAAGTGCATCCCGTGCGAAACGAAAGGAGTTGAACGGGGGAATGCGAAGAAAGCAGCGGCCGGAAATGTCCCTGCGAAGAAGCCTGTCAGGAAAGCGGCAGCGGCAAAGAAATAATCATTAAAAAATACTTTTTTTCATCCAATTTCACTACAGCAGGACAGCCAGAAGTGAGTCGTCCGCCCATCACTGCCATATTTTTCGCAGTCAAAGGTATGTATAAACCCATCTGCTAACCATCAGTGATCATGACATCATCACCACGTTATTCCGGGCGTAACATGCCCCTGATCATCGGCCTTACGATTATGCTCTCACTGGTGCTGCTCATAAGCGGATGCACCCAGCCGGCAGCTGCACCCGCGACACCAGTCCAGGTATCTGTTGCAACACCGGCACCAGCGGACATGACAACTACCCTGGCAACAGGAGGAAAGAAGATGGTAACCTTCACTGAAGCAGATAACGGCACCACCGGAACAATAGCACAGAGTACACGGTTTGCAGTCCAGCTCAAAGAAAACCCCACCACCGGATACCAGTGGAATGCAACCCTGTCGCCCGGCCTTGAACTCCAGTCATCGGACTACCGCATGAATGACGCGGCCCCGGGTATGGTCGGCGTGGGCGGGACCCGCACCTGGATCATCACCGCAAAGGATACCGGCCTCCAGAAATTCTCCGCAGTGTACGGTCGTTCATGGGAGCCGGTGACCGGCAATGAGACGGCCTATAGCGTGAACATTAATGTTGTGAAGATCTAAAGGATCGGCATTAACAAAAGCCGGCTCAACTCTTTTTACTCTCGCGCGTTTTTCCAGATCCCATTAACAACCTCAATTTACGGATGACCGATCCAAGGTACTGTTCTTCCCGCATATGGTTCGTTTTAATCTGAAACTGGATCTCATGGATCCGTTGTACCGGAACTCCATCACTGAGAGCGACTTCATCTGCCTGTGCGTGATGCCTGTCATCCTCCGGGGGTCCAGGGTACATCATCTCATTTCCCTTCCCGGAATGTGTAATGTTTCTGCCCGTGATAATTCCAGAAAAAAGCACAGAGGGTAGCAATGATCTTTCCTGCCAGGTAATTGAGAGAGAAGATCTCAACGGCCAGCCAGATCACGCTGAGATTGACCAGGAGACAACTGAAAGCAATAGCGGCAAACGTTGAAAATTGTGCGAGATAGTGCCGATCCGTATCGTGGAAATTGAGGTATTTGTTCAGGAGATAACTGGCCACGATTCCGCAGCAGTATGACACGGTGGCCGCCAGAAGGTACCAGATGCCAAGGTATGCACAAAAAACATACAACAGGCCAAGATCAATGAGGGAGGCAACAACCCCGATTAAAAAGAACCCGACCAGTTTCTCGTTGCGAATCCGGTCCAGGACCTGGTAACGGGCCGATATCTGGCCGGAAAAATCAGGAGTCATGCACCGGTCTGCCTGCGGTACCCGGCACAGTCATACAGGGTGTCCTGGCCCCCGGGACCGGCCATGCCGCGTCCCGGCAGGTTGTATGCCGGGAATGCGGGTGCTGTTCCATTGCCAAAGCCAGGTATACTGTCCTGGAGAGCGGTCGCCCCTCCCCAGTCGGCAGCAGGAACGGCAGCACAACTCTCATTGATCCAGGTAAAGAGACCGCCATTTCCTGAACCCATTCCTCCCCCGACTCCTGTAGAGGATCCAAGGAAGTACCGGATCCTGCCGGCATCAATGAGGCCCCGTAATGAGGAGACCGTGAGGATCTCGTCGCTGCCGGAGAATCCACCCAGCGACATGACCGGCTCCCCGGTGGAGATCATAAGGCCTGCCCCCTCGCTGTTGGCAGAAGGCACACCGACAAGCCAGGTCTCGGTCGTCTTGTGGGAGACCAGGTACGTGGAGAGCGGAGTGGCACTATCCCCGATCCGGTTAAACCCGCCTCCCATACCGGCGCCGCCCCGGTCGAGGTGAGGACCGGCAACCGGCAGGATCCCGCTGTTCCCGTACACCAGCGGCGTGCAGGCCCAGACCGCCGGTCCGATGAAGAGGATCGCAATAGCAGCACATGTCACGATTTTTGGCAGGTTCCCGGTTGCGGTCCCCTGACGTATTCTGAGGGTCGCCAACAGGATGATACTCACGATCACTCCCGCCAGGAAAACCGGGATCAGGTGACCGGACCAGGCCGCATCATAGTTCAGGAACAGTGTCCCGGTGAGACCGGTCACTGCCACCGCAGCGATGAGGATCCAGCCCCTGGTTCCCCCGGACCGGTAGGCGTCGTACATCCCGACCGCCGCGATCCCCACGAGGGCTGCAAGCGGGGGTGCGATGGTGGCCAGATAGTACGTATGCCAGAACCCGGTCGTGAAACTGAAATACGCGAGTCCCGGGAGCAGCCAGAGACCCATCGCCAGCAGGGTAAGCCCCCGGTCACTGAAGAGACCTGCCTCTTCGAGACCTTTGAGAGTGAGGGTTGCCGGGCGTCGCCACCAGGCGAGTAACCCGATAAGCGCAAAGGGGAGGAGCCAGCTGATCTGGCCGCCAAGCCCTTCACCGAAGAGCCGGAAGAGGCCGGGCGCACCACTGTTATCCATCCCGCCGCCACCCCGTGCATCACCCGCCAGGGACATACCGGGAGGTGTCCCGGGGGATCCGGCTCCCGGGAATTGTCCCCGTTCCTGGCCAGGCGGTGCCATACCATACCCGGGAGCATCCCCGTTCATACGGCGATCAGCGGTCCGGTTCAGCTGCTCATCCGGAAATCCAGCTCCCTGCGGACCGCCGGGCCGGATTCCATTCCCGGGCCGGATTCCATTCCCGGGCGGGAATCCTCCCGGGCCACCGGGACCCATCTGCCCGTTTTCAAGCCGGTGCAGACCATTGTAGTTGACGATGAGGCCCAGCACCGTGTTATCTCCGCTTCCCCCGATGTAGGGGCGCTCGCTGGCCGGGACCAGGTCAACAGCGACCGCCCACGAGAGCGAGACGACTGCCAGCACCAGCAGGGCAAGACCGAGATGAAGGACCTGCTTTTTTCTCGGAGTGTCCCGTATGCCGAGCAGGTATATGACCAGAACCGCAGGCACGATGATGAAGGCCTGGATCATCTTGATATTGAACCCGATGCCGATGAGAAAGACCGAGAGGAGGAGGAGCGGGAGGGACTGCTCCCGGGAGGCTTTCAGTGCCACCCAGAGAGCGAGAAGCAGGACAAAGATCAACTGCCCGTCCATGGTACCGTTGCGGGAGACGGCAACAAAGATCGGGGTGACGGCGAGGGCAAACGCTGATACCAGCCCGGCGGGTTTCCCGAACGGCCGGGAGACGATCGCGTACACGAGCGCAACCGACCCGACACCCGCAAGCGCCTGGGGCAGTTCAAGGGACCACCCGGAGAACCCCAGCAGGGCGGCACTGAGGCTCTGGACCCAGAGACCGACCGGGGGTTTGTCGATGGTCACGAAACCGGCAGCATCGAACGAATTGAAGAGGGCCATGCCGGGATTCTCGAGCATGCTCCTGACCGCGGCGGCATAGCACGTATTGGAAAAACCTGTATTCCAGAGATTCCAGAAGTTCAGGAACCCGGATAAGAGAAGGATCGCCCCGAGCAGGATCTCCATCCGGTATTTCACCACAATCTCGTTAAGGGTCATGGCCACCGGTCCCGCACAACTTTAAGAATGGCGATAATTTCCCGGGCCTGGCGCAGGCCTGTGCAGGGTAATTCCCCTTCAAGGCAGTGCACCCGTCCCTGGATCTCGTCTATTTCGTGCTCCGTGATAAGGAACCACGGGTTTTCAGACACCATACCGGTACAACCTCCGGGCAGCCGGTGATGCCCCTCTGCCGATCAGCATTCCATAATTCCTGAACTTCATTTTCCCTGTAGCTCCCGCTGAATAGTGGATGGCCCGTTGGCAACCCGGGCAGATATATTGATGATACGGTGCCGGTGAAAGGAAGATACCGGGAGGATGAAATGGTGAACCCGCAGGGATCATATATCGTAAAAAATCCCCGGGGTAACCCGGGGGAACGACCGTGGCCCGGTGAGAGGAAAGGTCCAATTACTGAAAAATACCAACCATTTTTATCAGGGAGGGTGACATTATGATTAAGCGAAACGTTCACGATCCTGATCGCTTTATGAGGAGTTTTTGAAAAGATGACAGAGAAAGAAACGATTTCTATCTCATCGGATCCTGCTTTTCTGCAGGAACTTTCAGAATACTTAGAGGTGCTCTCGAACCCGACACGCCTGAAAATTCTCAAAGTGATCGAGAAAGAGCCAAAAGAGATCAGTGAGATCGCATCCCGCATCGATACCAGTTATGCCAATACCAAAAAACACATCGACCAGCTCGTTCATATCGGCCTGGTGAAGAAAGAGGCGGGTTTTGGCCGGGAGACCATAAAAGGGATTCACCCGGTCTGGAAGTTCTCCCTTGCTGCAGGCAGCATGGGGATGCTCATCAAGAACCTTGGCGTCTTTTCGCGGATCAACATCCCCCTGGGGTACGGCGAGATCCAGGGAACCCTCGAATCCGTGAGACAGGCGGTAATCAAGGAATCCGGGACAGACTATCCGGCACTCCATCTGATGGGAGGGAAAGAGGCGGGTCGCACGTACCTTCTCAAAAAAGAACGGACACTGATCGGCAGGATTGATCCGGACAACCCGTCAAAACTCAGTGAAGGGGATATCGCACTTCCCGTTGAGTACGTATCCGTGACGCGGATCACAAAACCCCATGCCATCGTAACGAAGACTTCCACCGGCTGGCAGATCGAGGACCGGGGCAGCTCGGGGGGAACCTACCTGAACGCAGAACTCATTGCACCGATGCACAAAACAACGGTAAAAAACGGGGACGTCATCGATCTTGCCATGGGGGAAGATGCGGCCCGGTTCCTGTTCATTGCAAACGAGTGAGGGTTGATGGCAGATAGGGCAGGTCATGATCTCCGTATGAGTGGATCGCCGGTGGCCGGGGGTATCCGGGATTTTGTAGTGTTTGCGCTCCTGCTCCTCTTCATCTCCCCGGCAGCTGCCAATGTTTTTACGTACGATGGCAGAGGAAATGCCAGTTCGATCCAGGATCTGATCAACACCACAAGCACAGGGGACAGTATCTACCTGGCCGGCGGCACCTATTACGAAAATCTCCTGATCAACCGGCCTATCGTGTTCGGAGCCCTGGACACGAACAATCCGCCCGAGATAGTCTCTTCCACGGCATCCGGTGCCGGGATCACCCTTGCAGCGGACGGGACAACGATAAACGGGGTGAATATTTCCGGCACCGCCCCGGCCGGGCTCCTTGTGCAGTCGAACAATAACCGTATCAGTGCTATTACGGTCAGGGGACTTGGCACGGGTATCAGCCTGAAATCGGCAACAGGAAACATTTTTTCCGGCAACACCGTAGTAAATAATTTAGTCGGGATCGAGACCGACCGCAACTCGCGGGCCAACATTTTTTATCTCAATTATCTCGACAATCCCAAACAGGTCAGCACTCAGTTCTCTGACAACATCTGGTCATCAGGCCGGCAGGTCTACCGCTATGCGGGAAGCGATTTTTCCGGGTCCGTAGGAAACTTCTGGAAAGGTTTTGAGGGGGCGGACAGCAACAGCGACGGGATATGGGACACTCCGTATGTTATTCAAAGCTCCATTCCCGGCCCGAATACCGCAACAGAGATCACTGATCGCGCTCCCCTGGTCAGCACACCGCTGTCGTATACTTTGGTCAGCGGGGTAAGCCAGCTCAATACATCCCCACTGGACAGGAGGTTACAAATACCTGAACTCTCCCCGTTCCCGCAACAGCAGGGATACCTGGGGATTTCGTCGGGTCCGGTTCTGCCGGGGAATGGAAATCCCACGGGGCCGCTAAACCCGTTTCTTCCCTTCCTGGTACAGTTCTGGTGGGTGATCCCCATTGCCATTATCATCTCAGTGGTAGCCGGGATCTGGTTTGAGAGGAAATGGAAACGGAGAGGAACGACCGGAGATGATGCCAGCGGGACCGGGAGCTCCTCGCGTAACGTAACCATTGTCAAAAAGACTCTCTCTCCTGAGGGATCGGCTGAACAGGAACAGCTCCATTATGGTGCCCATCTTCCCCCAGCTCTGGAGAGAAAATATCCATCGGCGGAGTACGTTGCCGAGGGGGGAGTCTCCCGGGTGTTCAGGGTATGGGACGAGAAGGAGAGCCGTGATGTTGCGGTGAAGATCCCAATCCGCTTCGATGAAGTGACCGGGGCGCAGTTCACCAAAGAGCTCCACGTATGGGAAGGACTCCATCACAAAAATATTGTCGAGATCTATGCGGCCAATATCTTCCCGGTACCATATATCGAGATGGAGTATATTGCATCGTCCCTGGCTGCCCTTACATTCCCGCTCGAGACAAAAAAGGCCCTGGCGATTGTCAGGGGAGTTGCAGAAGGCCTCCGGTACGCTCACGAACAGGGCATTGTCCACCGGGATATCAAACCGGATAATATCATGATTGCGCCGGATGGTACACCAAAGATCTCAGACTGGGGGCTCTCCAAGGCAGAGGGAACCAAACAGTCCGGCCTGATCGGATTTTCCCTGGAGTATGCAGCCCCCGAACAGCTGGCCCCGAACCTCTACGGAGAACCGGGCCCCTGGACAGATATCTACCAGGTGGGGGTCCTGTTCTACGAGATGCTGGCAGGAGAAGTCCCCTTCCGGGGCGGGGGCATGGGAGAGGTGACCCATGCGATCCTGCATGACGACCCGCTGCCACTGGCCCCTGGGGGGCCGGATGCCGGGTTGATCGGGGAAATCATCCTGAAATGCATGGCAAAGAAGCCGCAGGACCGGTATAGTTCTGTGGTACAATTACTGGGGGATCTGAAAAAAGTCCGGGTTTGAGAGGGGATGGATTAAACAATCCATCCTGGTACTTTTCTAAAAAAAATGATCGCCACAGGGAAGGTGCCCTGCATCCTGGCGTGCACTTTTGATTTATTCCAGGAACTCTGCCGAAAGGCACTAGGATCCGGTCGGCGGTGTGCCTGACGGACGTGTCCCATCCATCTGGAATCCATCGGGGGGTGTGCCCGATGGACGTGTCCCGTTCATCTGGAATCCAGCAGGGGGGGTTCCTGAGGGGTGGGTACCGTTTCCCAGCATACCTTCGGGACGAACTCCCTTTGCACCGACGGATTCGTTGAACTGCGGCTTGTCACCACTGCCAGCCGGGTCGGGTGTTGCTGACGAGGCAACAATGCCGGAGCTCGCTCCGGATGTTTTATCAACGGTCTGTTCCTGTCCTGTGGAAGCGGGCTGGGTTGTTGTGGATTGTCCGGAACTGCTCGCGGTCTCCTGGGTACATCCTGCAACCAGGATTCCTCCAACGAGGACTGCTGATACAATCAGCATCATGATACTGCTTCTTTTCATCTGATTCATCTCCTGGGATTCCCGGCACCTCACCATAAAATGCGCCCGTGCCGGGGTTTGCATGAAGTCTTACATTCCTGATACCGGTGAACGAATCCGGGAATCGCGCGAATACGTTATGGTGCGCAACACCTGGCCACGAAAACCGACCCGATCGCTTCATCAATAGTTTTTAATGATCTTCTGGGAGGTGATCGTCCCGCATCCCAATAATCACCGGCTATTATATATTCGCACCATGGGATCAGTGAAATACTTCAATGCAACCTGCCATTCATTGAACTCCCGGGGGTACAATATCCCGAAACGATTATGATAAGGACGATGCTACCAAAACATTCTGTAAGATTTTATAGAATAAAAAAAGAATTTGGATACAGGTGAACCAAAACCCGTTCACCATTTTTGTTCCCTGTCCGACCGGGTGATCCCGGAAGGAGGTTTCAAGGGTGTTCTTCTTCACAACTGCCTGTCCCATGACTTGTGTCTCCCTCCAGGCGGCCTCCGGAAAAAGAACAGAACATCAATACCTATTCCGACAATGACGAGAACACCCACGATGATGTAAAAGATCGAGGAGGAGTCTGAAATGGGATCCCCTTTCGTAGTTACATCGGCTGCCAAAGTTGCTGCAGGAGTTGCTGAGGTCGTGATGGTGACTGCGGGTGTACTGATGGTTTCCACTGTGGTTGACACCGTTGTCACGGGCGATGCACTAATGTAATTGCTCGCAGTTGTGGTGCGGCTGCCCCCGGCATTCGTTGCCGTAAGCGTGACCGAATAGCTGCCCGCGGTAGTGTAGGTATGGAGAGGGTTTTCTTCCGTACTGGAAGATCCGTCACCAAAGGACCATTCCCAGGCAGCGGGAGAATAGGACGAGGTATCCGTGAACTGGACCGTAAAGGGGACAGTTCCCGATTTAATATCGGCCGAAAACGATACCACCGGAGAGATGATGGAATCCACGGTGATATAACCGGTTGAACTTGTCGTGTTGCTGCCGGCACTGTTCGTAGCGGTCAGCGTGACGGTATAGGTGCCCTCGCCCGTGTATTCATAGAGAGGGCTTTGCGTGGTCGCTGTCCCGCCATCGCCAAAGGACCAGCTCCATGAGGCAGGGTTGTTGGTCGAGAGATCGGTGAATTGCACATCCAGGGGACGTGTCCCGGAAGTCACGTTCGATGTAAAGGCAGCCACCGGAACCGCGTAGGTGACAGTGATATAGCCCGTCTGGGTGACCGTATTGCTGCCGGCAGCGTTCGTCGCGGTAAGGGTGACGTGTAGGTGCCCGGGATCGTGTAGGTGTGTGACGGGTTTTCAAGGGAGGAGGTGTTCCCGTCACCAAAGGACCAGACCCACGATGTCGGAGAATTCGTCGAATAGTCCAGGAACTGGACGGTACAGGGAACCGTCCCCGATAGAACCGTTGAGACAAACGCAGCTACCGGGAGCGTGGCAACAGGGCTGACGACAATATAACCGGCCTGCGTGACGGTGTTGCTGCCCGCGGCGTTCGTTGCAGTGAGGGTAACCGTGTAGGTACCGGCAGTCGTGTAGGTGTGCGATGGGTTCTGGAGCGTTGATGTGCCTCCATCCCCAAACGACCAGGCCCAGGTGACGGGCAAATTTGTTGATGAATCAACAAACTGGACCACGAGCGGTGTTGTTCCCGATGTAACCGATGAGACGAACGATGCTACCGGCCCGGTTGCAGCGGAGCTTACAGTTACATACCCGGCCTGGGTTACCGTATTACTACCCGCAGTATTCGACGCGGTAAGGGTGACGGTGTAGGTACCAGCAACAGAATAGGTATGCGACGGGTTCTGGAGCGCGGAGGTACTTCCATCGCCGAATGACCAGGACCAGGATGTAGGAGAATTCGTTGATGAGTCCAGGAACTGGACAGAGAGCGGACTTGTTCCGGTCGCTACAGTGGAGACGAATGATGCAACCGGTACGGACGCTGCGGCGCAGGATGGAATGACCAGGGCACCAAGAACAAGGAGAAGTAATACTGCGATCACCGGTTTCACCAGAATTTTCCGGTCAGTCTGCCAAAAGTTACGGTTTTTATTCAAGGGAGTCTGCAATTTTGCACCTTTTAGTGCGACCCTTTCTTTATATCTTTATTTATGATCCGAGCATGAGGGAAGTGAAATACACACCAAAAACGGGTGATAATTGAACTTTGGCGGATCTAGTATCCCTAACCGAAAGTTCGACTGTTTGTCGCCATCTTAACGGGTAACCCCGGTACTCAGTAAAAATGAGAGGGGACAGGATCAGGGTTATATCCTGCCCGATACAGGGGACGATTCCTGCGTTGCGGGTCCCACAAAATCGCCCTCCTGGCCTGGATTTCACGCGAATTGAACCTGCTGCTTCTCTCATGTAATTTGCCGGTTTCCGGGAGTTCCTTATCCCTGGCAGATACCCGGTTCAATCGCGCTTTTATTGATTTTATGGGATTTTGTGATTCTCCTTACCTGCGTACTCATCGTGACTTTTTTAACGGTAGCTTTGTTCATTCCCGCAATGGAATGCCGGAACCATCGTGGACGGTCGCGATAATGACGCATGAACAGCAACTGCAACACGTGTTAACCGGCATATTTTTTGTCGATTCACAACTTCCCGCCCCTTGGGGCAATCACCTCCTTTACCGATGGCTGCCGGACAGGGCAGTCACCCTGCATCACCATGAACCCCGACCCTGTTATATTCAGAACATGACACAAGTGATATAATGCCGGTAGTCCGTGATAATTTGAACCACGGAGGGTACATAATCCAACACAGGTCAGTGATGGAAAAATGTTCCTTTCCAGGTTCGATGGGAGTTTGAGAAATCCGAAGAACCCATAAGTGGGACTAAAAAGGGGAAATTTTCTGGAACGCCAGGCCACAACCGCAAAAAGTGTTGATGGTGCATACCCGCCAAAAAGGCAGGGATGGGGATCCATATCGGTACCCGCTACTCACTACCTCCCCGATACTTCCGGAGTGGTGCAGTCTTCTCCTTTGCCTTCTTCGGGGTTTTCATTTTCGAGACAACTTTCTGAATATAATATTTTAACAGAACGGACATCTCATTCATCTCCTCTAATCTCGGGTGTTCGTCGTTCATTCACTCCTCAGTGCATCAATCGGATCCATGTTCGAAGCCCGCCATGCCGGGTAGACCCCGGAGAGGATGCAGACCATAAGACCGAATACCATACCTATGGGGATATACAGGATACTCTCGGGGAGGAAGAAGTACTTCGTTGTGCCGATCATGTAGCTCACCACCGAATACCCGATGACAAGACTTCCTATCCCACCTATGCCCGCTCCCAGTATTCCCAAGATAACCGCTTCGTACAGGAACATTCTTCGCACCTCGCCTTTCTCGGTCCCTATGGAGAGAAGGATACCAATCTCCTGGATCCGCTCATTCACCGACATCATCATCACATTGAAGATGCTCGTTGCCGCGACCAGGAGCGAGATGCCACCGATCGCAAGGATGAACGTGGTTATCGAAGACAGGGATGATGTGATGCTGGAAATCCGTGAACTTGCATCCGAGATCCTCACTGCGGGTTTCTTTTCATCGGTGTTCAGTTTGGTGTCAATCGCAGTTTCCACATCCGTGATCGTGCTGATATCCTTGACAATCACGTTTACCTGGCTGTAGACATCCTTCCCGCCATACTGGTTCGTATACCAGTCATTGGAGACAACGATTGCATTATCGGTATTCACGTTGTCCGATGACATTCCCCGCGCAGCGAGGATCCCGACGACCTTGACCACCGGGCGGGACTCATCGGTATCTTTCCCGATCTTGATCCTGCTGCCAATCTTCAGATTGAAAGTGGTAGCGATGGTGGATCCCACCAGGGCATCATTTACGCCTTCAATATTTGTCCCGTTCGATATCGTGAGGAACTTTGTGATGTCATCCGGATCGATCCCGTAGACCGAGCTCCTGCCCGGGGTCGATAGAAGGGTGAATTCGGTATTGGTTGAATATATCGGCACTATCTTACTCGTTGTTCCCGCAGCCAGTTTGATCTTGGAGAGCTGTGTTTTTGTTATCCCTGTTGATGATGACGATGATGACGAAGAACTGGATCCCGGCGGACCCATCCGGACGGCATCATTTGTGATAACGATGGTATCTGCACCCGAAGAGAGCTGATCTTTTACCTGAAGCTGCATATTGGTCCCTAGCATTCCCATCGAAGAGATTGCAACGACACCGATCACGATACCAATCGAGGCCAGGAGAGAGCGCAGGAAATTCAGGCGGACACTCCTGACGGAGAGATCAAAAAATATGTCTTTCATGCTGCTATACTCCCGTCTTCAAGGATGATTGTCCGGTTTGCGTACTCCGCGATCTTCGGATCATGGGTCACGATGATGACCGTCTTTCCTTTGTCGTGAAGTCCGCAGAGAATGTCCATAATCTGGTGCCCGGTCTTCCGGTCGAGATTACCGGTCGGTTCATCGCAAAGCAGGATCTTCGGGTCATTGACCAGCGCCCGGGCAATTGCCACGCGCTGCTGCTGACCACCGGAGAGCTGGGTGGGACGGTGGGCACTCATGGCCTCATCGAATCCCACGGCACTAAGCATGGCAGTGGCTTTTCCCGACTCGTCCCGTTTCTTATACTTCAGGATGAGCGGGTATTCCACGTTCTCATAGGCCGAGAGCAGCGGGATCAGGTAGAATTTCTGGAAGATGTACCCGATGGTGTCCCTGCGCATGTGCGTCCGCTCCAGTGCTGTCAGGCTCGCCACGTTCCTCCCGGAGATAAACAACTCTCCCGATGTCGGGACGTCAAGGATTCCGAGCTGGTTCATCATCGTCGATTTGCCGGAACCCGAGGGTCCCATGATCGCGACGAACTCGTTATCATCGATTTCGAGGGAGATCTGATTGAGCGCTGTAAAATCGCCACTTTCCAGGTGG
The DNA here is from genome assembly GCA_025358115.1 of Methanomicrobiales archaeon. GTDB lineage: Archaea > Halobacteriota > Methanomicrobia > Methanomicrobiales > Methanospirillaceae > Methanoregula. The sequence continues at coordinate 20,582 of JANYKQ010000048.1, forward strand.
TACACCTTGCTGACATCCGCAAACCGGATAAGTGGGGTATTGCTCATTGTTGATCCCCCTTACTGTTTCCTGAATTTTGCAGTGAGCCATTTGCGTTTTGTATAGAGTACAATACCGATGACTACGAGGATTCCTGCCGCAATGACCGGGTAGAACGAACTGATGCCACTGCTTCCACTGCTGGAAAAGAGGCTGGTGCTACCCATTCCCGGAGGAGCGCCGCCCATGCCCTGGGGGCCACCGGCTCCCATGCTGGTACTTGCTGAAGTTTTCGATGCCGAGCTGTTGCCCGATGCAGATCCAAGATTGAGATTCTTGGTGACACGGTAATCATTTCCTTCCGCATCTTTCCAGAGTATGACAAGGGGAACAGATGTGAGATCCTGGCTGGTAAATGTCACCTCAAAACTCCCGGCATCATCAGAAGCAAGGCTGCCGATCGCGTATTCGGCATACGTTCCGGTTGGCTGTGCAGGGGATCCGACCGTGACCGTGAGACCTTTTGCCGCGGTGATTCCGGTGTTGGTGATATCCCCGGTCACATCATAGTACGAACTTTTGGTGGTCAGGGCAACATTGTTGACAACCGGTACTGCTGCAGTCTTGTCGTTCCCTATGTTAACAGGTAAGATTACATCAGCGGAATGATCGATGTCACCACTCTGGTAGCTGATATGAAAGCTCAGGTTTGTAGTCTGGCTGGGTGTCACCGTAAAGGGGACAATAACAGATCTTTGTGCATCAAGCGAACTGACATATTTTTCTGACGGGCTGATTTTAATCCCGTTTCCGTAGGCTGTAACAAAGAGATTATCGATCTTTCCCGCACGGGGATTGATGATACTCAGGTTGACCGTTTTCTCTATAGCAAGGGGAAATACACTGGGTGCATCCGACACACTCGCAATGATATCCGTTGAATCCACGGTGACAAGGATCGGATAATGGAAAACATCACCATCTTTTGTTTCTATGGAGAACAACGAGAAGTGACTGCTGTCGGGTGGATTTGCAGAAACAAGGAACGAATAGGTTATCGTAGAACCTGATGCAATATAGCTCAGCGTATTCCAGGAATCCTTTTTCTGAATATCGACAGTATCGCTGATGAGATTCGGATTCGAAAGCCCGACTGACTGATTGCCGGTGTTTCCCAGCGTTACTGAAATTGTCCCCTGCTCATAAGGATAGAGTACTGCGGGATCGATGGTGACCGAGGATACATACAACATCGAGGATGTAGTAGAGGCGGCACTTATGACGGGTATTACTGATACCATCAGCAACAACAGAATTGTGCTGACTATAGCGGAATTTTTCTTCATAATTTCTCCCTTGTTCCCTGGCAGGGACTCAACGTGGCCTTCTGCACTTTTTTGTTACAGTTCCCTTCGATTCTCAGCCGAATTTTCCCCTACCGGGTGTAATCTTAATGTCGATGCTTCCGGGGCCACTTATATTCGCATCATGGGGGTGGGGGTATTATTAACGAAAAACAGGATTCATTTCACCGGGGAGTTCACGATATGGCCAAAATACAGATCCTATAAAAGAGGATCCGGTATCGCATTCCGGAACCCTCACATCTTTTTATCCCGCACCACCCACATTTACCATAATGTGCGGTATCGCAGGACTGTACTGTCTCGAAGGGAAAGAGCCGGACCTCAAGCTTCTCTCGGTGATGGCCGAACGGCTCGCCCACCGGGGGCCGGACGGGGAAGGTACTCATATCGGGGGTCCGGTAGCCCTCGCCCACCGCAGGCTCGCGATCATTGATCTCTCTGACGAGGGGCTCCAGCCTATGACTAGCGAGGAGGGGACACACTGGCTGGTGTTCAATGGCGAAATCTACAATTTCGTCGAGCTCCGACAGGAGTTAATCAATAAGGGCCATACGTTCCATTCAAAATCTGACACTGAAGTGATCCTCCATTCCTACGAGGAATGGGGGCATGACTGCCTCAACCGGTTCAACGGTATGTGGGCTTTCGCCCTCTGGGATGGACAGCGGCAGGAACTGTTCTGTGCCCGGGACCGCTTCGGCATCAAACCGTTCTATTACGCCATAACTAAAGATTCATTCCTGTTTGCCTCAGAGATCAAAGCATTGCTCGCTCACCCGGCGGTCGGTACAAAACCGGACGATGCCACGCTGGGCACATACCTCGCGTGGGGCGTACAGGACCATTCCGAACGGACAATGTTTGACGGGATTTTCCAGCTGAGGCCGGCCTATGCGATGGTGGTTACAAAAAATGGAGCACAACCGCCGTTCCGGTACTGGGAGGTAAAGGTCAATGCAGAGATTCATACAGACATACCCGACACGGATGTGGCATCGAAGCTCAGGTCTCTCCTCCATGATGCAACCTGCATACATCTCAGGAGCGATGTTGCTGTCGGCACCTGCCTGTCCGGGGGCATTGATTCGTCTGCCCTGACCGCGATCATCAACGGTATTATCCGGGAAGAGGCGCCGGTGAGTGTCGGTACACGACAGAAGACGTTCTCGGTAATTTTTTCCGATATAAGATTCGATGAGAGCCGGTTTATCGATGAGATCGCCACCACAACGGGGGTGGATGCCCACCGTACGGAACCTTCTCCTGAAAAACTGTGGGATGATATCGACCGGTTAGTCTACATGCAGGACGAACCATTTGGTTCGCTCTCGATCTATGCCCAGTACTGCGTGATGCGGCTTGCCCATGAGCAGGTCAAAGTTGTACTCGACGGGCAGGGGGCTGACGAACTGATGGCGGGATACCTCGCGTACCAGGGCAGTTATATCGGGGGACTTCTCCGTTCGTTCCATCTTTGGACCGGATTACGGGAGATAATCGGGAGCCTCAGGCACCACCATGGATTTTTCCGTTCAGCAGCAGAGCAACTCTTCGTTCGCAAAGGACGCAGGGGGCTCCTGAAATGCACAGCACCACCCGTTAACCGGTACGGGGGCCGCCTTGACGAGGTACTGCTGGGCGAACTGACCAGTACTAACCTGCCGGCACTCCTCCACTACGAGGACCGGAACTCCATGGCCTTCTCTATTGAATCGAGGGTCCCCTACCTCGATGTGAGATTCGTGGAGTATGTAGCATCACTTCCCCTTAACCAGAAAATCCGCAATGGTATAACAAAGATCGCTCTCCGTAGGGCGATCCGGGGGATTGTTCCCGATTCGATCCGTTGCAGGATGGACAAGATGGGATTTGTCACGCCGGAGGAGGTCTGGATGAAAGAGGCTCTCCGCCCGTTCGTGCTCGAATTGCTCAGTTCCTCCGAGTTCCAGGCACGCCCGTACTGGAATGCTGAGGAGGTTATCCGGAATTATCTTTTGTTTCTCGAGGGGAAATCAGCCTATTCCCCGGAGATCTGGAGAATCATCTGTACTGAACTCTGGCTCAGAAAATTTTTTACTACACCTGTCGCTGCATGATCCCATTCCTTGTATCAGACCCGGCGGGATCGAATCCTATAAATGGTGACTCCGGACAGATCTATGTGATACAACCCCGTCCGGAGGGATATCTGCCTCTTCGTCCGGGATCAGGAATACGCATGAAATCTGTCATTCTTGCCGGGGGAGTCGGAACACGACTCTGGCCGCTCTCCCGTGAACACTATCCCAAGCAGTTCATCCAGCTGAATGGTCGTTCGCTCTTCCAGAGAACCTGTGAGCGGGCAGCCCTGCTTTCAGGATTTGATGGAATTTACATTGTAACAAATGAGATCTATCATTATCTGGTGCGGAACCAGATCGAAGAACTCGGTTATTCCCTCCCCGACGATCACCTTCTGGCAGAACCCGCAGGAAAAAATACTCTCCCGGCCATTGCGTGGGCAATGCAACGGATACGGGCAGACGACCCCTCGGCATCAGCGGTCGTCTTCCCCAGCGATCACCTTCTGGGCGATGCTGCCCTCGACCAGATCCGTACTGCAGAACCACTCTCCAGCGAGTATCTCGTGACATTCGGTGTCAGGCCCACATCGCCCCAGACCAGTTATGGATACATCAAACCTGGGAAACCCCTCTCGGTTGGGAGTGTTGTCGATGCATTCAAGGAAAAACCCGATGAGAAGACCGCAGAAGAATACGTCAGGAGCGGGTACCTCTGGAACAGCGGGATATTCCTGCTCTCAGTGGAATGTTTTTTTGCAGAACTGAAGATGTACAGCCCTTCACTCTTTACGGCCTTTGCCAGCAGTAACACTCCCGATTATAAGAGCCTGGAATCCATCTCGATCGATTACGGGCTGCTCGAACATTCGCACCATGTTGCGGTAGTGCCTCTGGATGCAGAATGGAGCGATCTTGGTACATTCAAGGCGCTCTATGATGTCGGACAGCGCGATGCGCAGGGCAATGTAGGAGAGGCAGAATACCTCTCGGCAAACAACAATTATGTATATGCTTCAGGAAAACACGTCGGGCTCATTGGTGTGCACGATCTGGTGGTTGTCGATACCACCGATGCTCTCCTCATCTGCGATAAGAAACATACAGAACAGGTAAAAAAACTTGTCAGCCTGTATAACAAGGCAGATGATCCAATAACGCGTTATCACCGGCAGGTGCACCGCCCGTGGGGTTCCTACACGGTACTCGAGGATTCCGGAGTATATAAAATCAAACGGGTGACGGTAAGACCCGGCCAGAAACTCTCCCTCCAGCTCCACCATCACCGGAGCGAGCACTGGGTGGTAGTGAGTGGTACTGCAGAAGTTGAACTCGACGGCGAAACCCGGTTGCTCCGTAAAGGAGAGAGCACCTTTGTCCGCAGCGGAATGAAGCACCGCCTGAGAAATCCCGGGGTGATCCCGCTTGAGGTGATCGAGGTGCAGCTCGGGGAATATCTTGAAGAGGATGATATCGTCCGGTTCGAGGACGATTATGGACGAAATTAAATTTTGATCTCAGTTGATCAACCTTTTATCAGTTTATATCCAATAACCTATCAGAGATTTCTGGGGATACTATTCCCCAAGATTACGGGTTCTGGCCATACCCTGATGGAAATGCGCCCTAAAACCCGTATTTTGAGTTATAAACCATATAATGCTATACGTAATAGTGGGTTTTTGTGAGAATCCAATAAACGAAAAAACAGGGTTATTTTTTCGTTCCCTGATATTTTGTCAGGAATTGACGATTGGCACGATCTTCTGCAGCAATCAGGCATTCGGTTCCGGTACCGATGAGATCCATTCTTCCTGCAGCCCTGAGTCCTTCGGTTATCAATCCCTTGTTGCGGGGATCGCGGTATTGCATCAGTGCCCGCTGGATCTTCTTCTCCTGTCCTTTGGGTACATGCAATGGTTCAAGCGTGAACGGATTGAGCCCGGTATAATACATGCAGGTAGAGACACTCATGGGTGTGGGAGTGAAGTCCTGCACCTGTTCCGTGTAAAGCCGGTTATCACGGATGTAGAGAGCGAGCTCTATCATATCGGATATCGTGCAGCCGGGATGTCCTGACATGAAATAGGGCACGAGATATTGCCGGCTCTTCTTTCCTTTCTGGAGCGCCTCAAACTGCTCGTGGAACCGATCAAAAACTGCCCGCCCCGGTTTGTTCATGATGCCGGTCACCTTCTTTGCGATATGTTCCGGTGCAACCTTGAGATGGCCGGAAACATGATGATCACAGATCATACTGAGATAACCCGAATCATCGGCAAGTGCGAGATCATAGCGGATACCCGATCCGATAAACACCCGCTTCACCCCGGGAATTTCCCGGATTTTTTCCAGAAGCACGCATTGTTCCCGGTGGCTTGTCTTTAAGGATTTACACGAGGGATTACAGTGTTTGTTCCGGCAGGCACCATGCGTTTCCCACTGCTCGCATGAGAGGCCATACATGTTCGCCGTAGGACCTCCGATATCCTGGACAATACCTTTGAACTCCGGCATATTCGTCATCCGGGTCACTTCGCGGATGATCGATGGGATACTCCGGCTCTGGACTATCCGGCCCTGGTGATGGGTAAGAGCGCAGAATGAGCAGGCGCCGAAACAGCCCCGGTGGCTGGTTACCGAGAACTGCACGGGTTCCAGTGCAGGAACGGGTTGTTTGTATGACGGGTGTGATCTCCGGCAGAACGGGAGTTCGTAGATTCTGTCGAGTTCTTCCATCGTTAGCGGGAGAGCCGGGGCGTTCTGGATGACGACCGTCTTTGGGTGAGGTTGCGCAACGGGTTTGCCTCTCACCGGATCCTGCTCGTAATAGTGCAGGGCAAAGGCCCGTGCATAGGAAGTTTTGTCCTGTGAGACTTCAGTAAATCCCGGGAGTTCAATAATTCCTTCCGGGCGTTTATTGCGCCATTCGGCAATCTCCATTGCATACGCGGTTCCCCGGATATCCCGGAGGGACGTAACGGGTTCTCCCGCGGCAAGCCTCCGGGCGATCCCGGTAACCTGACGCTCGCCCATGCCAAAGACAAGGAGATCGGCCGGGGCATCGGCAAGGAGCGCCTGCCGTACGCGATCCTGCCAGTAATCATAATGAGCAAATCGCCTGAGACTCGCCTCGATCCCCCCGATGATAATAGGGGAATCCGGAAAAAGACCGTGGATTTTATTGGTATAGACGATCGTGGCACGATCCGGGCGTCGGGGGATCCCACCAGGAGAATAGACATCATCACTCCTCCGTTTCAGATTGGGAGTGAAGTTGTTCACCATCGAATCCACATTGCCCGATGAGATGCCGAAGAACAGGCGGGGTTTTCCCAGCGCAGTAAAATCGGTATCAGTCTTCCAGTCCGGCTGGGCAATGACTCCTACCGAATATCCGGCACTCCAGAGGACCCTTCCGAGGAGAGCTGTCCCGAACGATGGGTGATCCACATATGCATCACCGGTGATAAGGATGATATCGAACTGCCGAATTCCCTGTTTTTCTCCCTCTTTAAGGGACATAGGAAGGAACACTGGCTGACAGGTCATGGCAAAAGGGACTGGAAAGGGGATTTCATGATGGTGATGGTTGTTATGATTTCGATGGCGGGCGCCGGGTCAGGTCCCGGATAATCTCATCAAGACCTCCCGGAAGATCAGCGGGATCAGCCTTTTTCTGAACAGGGTGGGCTTCCTCTTTTTTCTCAACGGGTTTCTCAAAATCCGTGAGTTTGACAGCATCCCCACGATCTCCGAGGATGGGAAGATGGAGCTGGGTCTTCTGATCGAATTCCCTTCGGGCTTTAAGGCCGGTAAACTCCATGATAACCGCTTCGATGATAAGATAGGTTGTAGCCTTTTCCCTGAGACAACCGGTGAGTGCGTGTCCTGAACGACCGACTGAAGCATGGTAATGGATATGGGGGCCACCTTCGCCCGGGTAGATGGTACCAACACCAAATACCTCCCAGCCGCCATCAAACATCACAAAGTGCGGAACCGGAGGGATCACCGGCTCTTCCGGACCAGTTACCATTCTCCCGTTCATTAAAGCACCAAGGAAGGTGATCGAGCCAGACTGAATACCTTTGTCGAGGACAAACTGGCGCAGCGAGATGAGCATATCTTCGCCATCATCGATCCTCACGACAAAGATCCTGCCGATCTCACCTTCCGTATATTGCATGATATCAGATTCCTTTTTGGTATTCAAATGGTTTGTGCGGGTTTATATCTTATACGACCGTCATCGGATTTTGATAATCTGCCCGGTAACGTCCGAACGGCTCATTAAAGAGAGATGTATCGTTATCTTCCTCCGGCTCCACCACCGCCAAAACCCCCGCCACCCCCAAATCCACCACCGCCAAAGCCGCCTCCACCGGAACTGCCATGACTCGGGGGAGTGAAGTGCATGAGAGGGACAAATGCAGCGTTCATACCCATGACACCAATGGGAACTCCGGTTTCGGGGATATTTATCCGGAGAGTCTTCATGGCACGCTCTACTTTGTCACCGACACCGAGCGCTGTACCATAGACCAGCCACTCTCCCCACATCGAGATATCGGCCGGGGCATACTTCTGGATCATAGCCATGTCCGAAAGGAAGTGGGTGAATGCATCCCACTCGAGTTTCTCTTTATACCGGTCATCTTTCCAGTGCCCGAACAATGTTGACGGTGCAGCATAAGCAATCGCTGTCTGAATAACCACAATTACCCACAATGCGACTGCAGGGTACAGGATATACGACTGCATGGGCATTACAAGTGCAAGAATGAGGGTGACCGCAAACAGGACAACAGCAACAAGTCCAAAGGGTACGATATGTTCTCTCCCGTCAACGATATACTGATTTGAGAGTGATGTGTCCACCCTGCTGGTAACATCGGTAAGTGATCGTTGGTACTGCAGTGCTTTCTCTTCAGCACTGCTGATCGTTCTGGCACGTTTCGCGAGCGCTGCAATCGATTCAGTGTCCAGCACTCCATTCTCAGAAACAAGCGCGACAAAACCAAGCACACGGAGTTCATACGGATCATTCGTCGCCATTGAGATCACCCGGATCTCAATACCTTTTCCTTCACCTTTCTCAGTAATGGAGATGATCTTTCTCCGGTGAAGATCAAGGAGCGTGGCGTAATACCCGTCTTCATCAAAATCCAGCGCATCACCTTTAAAGAGCAGATTCACCTGCCAGGGTTTGAGCGCCTTTGATGGCAGGGTGCTCAGGTACGCAGGAACCGTGAATTCTTTCTCCCTGCCGTACCGGTTGTAGATCACAATAAAAAGAAGCGGTACCAGAATGACGGCAACCTTTGCAATAAGGCTCAGCAGGAGCGACAGGAAATAAGGAGCATTATACCAGAAACTCGCAGAAGCTGCTTTGCTCTGGATATCTTTAGTTTCTGTCCTGAACCCCTTTATCTGCGAAAAACCCTGTGGATTTCCCACCATCTCAACGGCGATGATCTCATCGGCTGCCGCACTGCCGGTGATGATGTACCGGTCTCCGGATTTTTGTGTTGTCAGCGTCAGAGGGTATGCATATACCTGTTCGATATTTTTTGCAGGCACAATGATCCTGATCGACCGGTATGGGATGTGGCTATCCCCCGCTAGTTTGAGGTTCAGGTGCGTTGAAACCGCGTCATATTCGATGGGCGGATGCATGATATAGGTATCATCAACAGAGTATTTTCCATCAGAGTAGTAATCAGGATTGAAAATACCCACTTCATTGGATAACGCAAGATTTTCAATAATTGACTTCGATCCACCGGCCCCGGCACTACCGGTGAGCTGGACGACCCCTGAGTCACCCTTTGCGTACCCGATTGTATCCCCGGGGGGAACCATAGAAATGAACTGGACCGAGGGTTGGGTTGGGTTGCTGTCAAATACAAGCGGGGCTTCCCATATGCGATAAAGCATACGGTACTGGCCGGAGGATGAGACATCGTATGTATAATGTTCCTGGAAGCCCCCGTCTTCTGCAAGGGTCGCCTCATACGAATCGACCGTGAGACTCCCGGAAAAAAGGGGAGGCAGCACGGTGACTGCAAGCAGCCCGATAATCCCGAGGATCAGTGCCCCGGTGATGAGTAGGATCAGCTGTTTTTTTTCACTCACGAAAATTTCCCTTCTGCCTCAGAACTCAATTTTCGGGGGGGTTTTTATTGCTTCTTCGAATTGCAGGTACTCGAGTTTGATGAGCCCCATCAGCTTGGCTACGAAGTTTGAGGGGATGGTATCTACCATGGTATTGAATTCCTGCGAGATGTTGTTGAACGTATACCGCTGCCGTGCGATCTCATCCTCAAGTCCTTTGATCGAATCCATCATGCTCATAACTGTGCCGGAGGTCTTGAGATCGGGGTAGTTTTCTGCTACAGCAAGAAGCCTGCCGAATATGGAACGGGATTCTGCCTCGACTTTGTTCAGGTCACCTGGTCCCGCTGTGGCAACGCTTGCCCGCATTGCAGTAACCTTTTCGAGAGTCTCTTTCTCGAATTTGGCATAGCTCTTTACAGAGCCGAGCAGCTGTTCAATCATGTCAAGCCGCTTCTTCATGGCAACCCGGATCTGGCCAAGAGTTGCTTCCGAGGAATTTCTCAGGCTGACAAAGCGGTTGTAAATGCTGATCACCCAGAGAACCAGTACAATAATTACAAGGGCAATAACGCCCAGTACAATCCATCCAATGATATCCTCAAACATTGTTACTCAGAATAATGATGATCGTTCCTGAAGATAAGATCATGGGAGGAAGGGGAAAATGATCATAAAAAAAAGAGGGAAATCGATATTATTTACATTATTCGATTATAAGTGAGCCAACCACGCGGAGTTTGCCTCCTTCAAGGTAATGCAGTACGACACGTGCACCGGGCGGATACACCAGTGCTTTTTCCAGGGTTAAGGTGATGGCCGGTGTTCTCCAGTCACCCTCAACAGAAATTTTTTCCAGACGGGTGGGGAGAAACTGCATCCAGTGACCGGCGTATAACACCATACCTTCCTTGAGCGGGGCGGGCCAGTATTTAACCAGTTGAGCTTTTCCGGAAATAGTGGTGGCGAATTTTATTGCGGGATCATTGGTCAGGACAAAACCCCGGTCAAGATCTTCGGATTCGATATTTTTCAGGGCAAGTCCAACCCGTTCACCGGTAATCGCACTGTCGGAATCATCGTCATGTTTCTGGATAGAACGAATCTGGGTTGTCTTTTCCGTGGGGAGGGCTTTTAATGTATCGTGTTTTCTGATAATTCCCTGGGCCACAAAGCCGAGCACAACTACCCCTACCCCTTTCACATTGAAATGGGAATCAACCGGTACAACACCCTTTCCTGAGGTTTCGTGTGTTTTCTGGTGAGCAGACTGTTTTACCGATATCTCGAGCATCCTCTCTCGCAGCCCTACAATATCTTCCTCAATAACTTCATAGTGCTCGAGGACGGTTCCCTTGATGAGTGGTGCGATCTGATCCGGGGTGATATAATTTTTCAGAATGAGGTATCCCCTGGATTTACCGGCAGACTCAAGCATCAGGACACATTCCCCGAAGGAAGCGCTGATCTCATCAACAACAAGTACTATCCGGTCTGATATGGATACCGTGTAAAACAGCGAGGATAACTTCTCCGGGTATCGTGTTGGTTCAATGAAGGTAACGGTGGCATCACCTTTTTTCAGATTATAAAAGGTGATATCGCTTACGGTGCCCTTTTTTCCCAGATCTTTGGCATAATCGGGAGGGGCGAGGATTGCGACTGTGAGGTTGGACATAGTAGAATATGATTTGGTGTGCAAGGGTTATGAGGGTTTATATCATAAATTTTTGTACGAATTTATTAGAATATACGGGCAATTATTAAAAAAGGGGTGGGGATAGATGGGAAGATTTATAGATTTGCCTTTTTTTAATTACGTTTTTTTTATTCGGGCAGGTATCAATTTACAACCGGATTCTCAGGCAAACCAGACTCATTTCTGCCAGGTACGGATCTTTGAATAAAGATTCTTTGGATTGACAACAACCCAAACACAAACGAACAATGCGAGATATTCCAAAGTGAACATCAATAGCGTAAGCATCCATCCTGATGATAACGCAGGTTCAGTATATTGAAGCGCGGTATAGAATGCCCCGAACATCAGAGGAAACTCGATATAGGCCAATACCTGAACAATATACAATAGTACTATTTTTTTGATGTCATCCGCAGCGAGGATACAGATTAGCGGAGTAAACCAAACGATATACTGGGGGCTGCGGACTTTGGCACAGACAACGACGAGGATTGTCGCACAAAGGATCAGCTTTATTAACAATTTCGGGTCGATTTCAGGGATGACATACGCTGTATAAAGAAGTACGAGGATCCCAATTCCCATCACGATATACATGATGGCCGATACTGTATCGAGGGATATCCCAATCTTAAAAACATCATGTATCCAAGAATAGATCGTGAACGTAAGGGTATTGGAATAATAACCAAGTTCCGACCGTATGGGAACATATATACGAAATGTATCCTGACTTATAAGGAACAAGGGCAGGAACAGTACTGCAAAGATCGGAATAATGACTTTTGCCGCGGAGATGATCTCCTGTTTCAGGGAAGTTCTTTTTGCATTGTACAGGATAAAGAAGGGAAGTGTCAGTACAGGAAATACCTTGGTGAAAAACCCCAGCATCGAAGTCGAGTATCCTTTTACTTCCTGCCGGTATACAGTAAAAAGGATCGCGAGCATTAAAAGGCTTGTAGGAAAGGCATCGTACTTTGTAATGACGAAATAGACCGCGGCGAATGCAGTGGTGTAGAAAATACCGGCAAAAAACGCAGTCCGTTCGTTCCAGAGCCGGAGTGCGATAAGGTAGACGCAGAGGACAGTGATTATGTCGCAGATCACCATGAGGATCTGGAACGTATACACAAATGCCATCGCATTCTGGAACATGAATGCCGGGACGAGGGCGATTGCCAGCGGTATGAATATCAAGATGGGATACTGGAACTCGGGTGAAAATGGGGACTGACCCTGAAGGAGCATCTCGGAATGTTCGAGATAGACGCCGATATCAAAATAGTCAATGAAAGACCTGAACACAACCACGGTGACAAACACGACCGCAAGTTTTACCAGGATCGACGCAAGAACCAAGATCGCCATATGGCGTTTTGCATCTTTTTCATCAATATCATCGAACTGTTTGTTAAGAAAGGTAAAGGGAACCATACCCTTTTTCCCCTTTTTTTTGGGTAATACATTTTCATACAGGTTTTTCTTTTCCATGCTTGATCCCAGTTCCTCTTTGATAATTATTGCATGTTTGCATTTATTCCACAAATACTCATGGAAAACTTATCCGGGAAATCCGCTCGAGAACGATAAGAGTTTCCCCAGGATGTCGTGATCAGAATCACAGGGAGAACAATAAAACACCAACGGTGATGACAATTACTCCGATGACCTTGTTGCGGGTGAATGACTCTTTCAGCACGAGATATGCCAGCACGGGGATGCAGACGTAGGTCAAAGAGTAAAGGGCAAAAAAAACCTTCAGGTCGAGACCTTTCATCGCATAAATGGACAGGAAGGCTACACCTGCAAAGATACTATATCCGATAATAGACAGGGGGTGGGTATAGATCCTGCTACCGGATTCCGTAGCGCGAGTAGCAGCGATTTTCAACAGCGTGTGTCCGATACTGGTGAGGATTACAACCGCTAAGGTCAGCAGATAATTTATCACGAGCGTATCGGTCATGAGAAGAACTCCTTATCGCGGGCAAGGAAGAAAACCCCGACGGTGATAACCGTGAGTCCCCCAATATTCAGCACAGATACAGATTCGTGGAACAGGAGAACCGCGGCGACTAGGACAATAAAACTGACAAGGCTTCGGAATGGGTACGCAAACGAGAGCGGGTAGAATTTCAGGGCGTACTGCCACACTATCACTTGGAGGCCCATCCCACCCAGAATAATGACATAGATGATGAGATAGGAAGGAATGCCGATGGGCGTTGCTGACGATGATGATTCTGCAGCATATTTCGTGCAGATTGCACCAAATGCCTGAATGAGGATGGACAGGACGAGAAAATGCAAGTGGATCTTCGAATGAGTATAATCTTTGAGGGGGAACCTGATGGGGGCCTGCATAATAACCAGAGCGTTCGGTTTAGAGTATTCCCATTTTATGGTATTTCAATATACATCAAAGATCTGTCCGTCTTCTCTCGTAACCGGAGTCAACAGGGTTGGTCCTTTGCCAAAGAAACAAGGTACCTCTGCCGGTTGAACCGGATATTCCACGCCATGCCTAGCATGAATATCAGCCACTTGACCATGTCGCAAAATCGAAGCTTTGAATGTCCACAGGTTCTCGGGGGTAGAGCAATTGGTATTTCCTTGATCCTGAACCGGTTCTGGTCCATAATGGTGAGACTTTCAAAAAAGAAGGAGTAGTCCCTACTGGTGATTCGCCCGAAAATCTCGGGAGGAATGCGATCCAACCGGTAGAGCCTGAACGCACCAGTTGCATCGTAGGGTATTTGTAATAGAACTGACGTTAAAAGATGTCCGGTCATTGTTATGCATTTCCGCCAAAGGTTCCATCCGTTCAAGCTATCTTTAAGCATATGCCGTGATCCGATAACTACATCATATTCACATGCAACTTCTAGAAAATCTTTGATCTTTCCGGGGTCGTGTGTAAAATCACAGTCCATTGTGACAAGATGTGAATACCCCAAGGAATAGGCCCAGGCAATGCCATCCTGATGGGCACTTCCGATACCCAGTTTTCCCGGCCGGTGGATTACATGGATTCGGGGTGTATTTCTTGCTAGCTCATCTAATATATCACCGGTACCATCGGGTGAATTATCATCCACAAACAGTACTTCCGCCACTATTCCGGTCATGAAAATTTCATGACACATTTTTTTAACATTATCTTTCTCATTATACGTTGGTATCATGACCAGAATTTTTTTATCGTTCATCATGTTCTCCTGACTTCCTAACCAGTAATATAACCATATCAGAAAAAGTAACAGATCTCTTCCAACCGGTTTTTGTTATTAATTTTGCCGGATTCCCTACAAGTGCAACTGTTTCCCGGGTGATAATTTCCTTTCGTTCTTCAACAAAATCCCGCCAGTCCAAGCCAAGGGTATCGAAAGCAATCCTCACAAAGTCCTCGACCGTGTGCTTTTCCCCGGTTGCAATTATAAAATCATCCGCTTCTGTATGGTGTAGGATCCTGTGTATTGCGTCAACATAATCCGGTGCAAACCCCCAGTCAACCACTACGGCCAGATCGCCCAGAATTACCCGTTTTTGTGGGTTTTTTTTGCAATTAATTGCTCCATTAACAATTTTTTGTGAAACAAATTGTTCCCCCCGCAACCAGGATTCGTGATTATAGAGAATTCCCACAGATGCAAAAACATGGTGAACGGAACGATACATCCTGCAGAGATACACTCCGGTGGCCTTGGTTACACCATAGATAGCCAGAGGATTAATTACCGTATTCTCATCCTGGGGTTCATCGATCGGCTTTCCAAAAATATGCGATGATGCAGCATAGAAGAGTTTTGTGCTGGGAGAAAATTGCCGTATCGCCTCTAAAAAATTAAATAAGGATAAGACATTCACGTCATAACTTTGATGGAACAGATTTACCGGTTCTGCCACAGGATCCTGGGATGAATTATGTACTGCCGCGAAATGGTAAATTTCATCCGGTTGTAACTTCTGAACAATTTGTGTGACGTCTTCAAAATTACAAATATCAACTGTTTTTTTCCCATCCCAATCTTTAATATTGGTAATTACCCGTTGTTTTCCAATTCCCAGAAGTGAATATTTTTTTCCTTCAAGAAGATGGTAGAGAAAGGTTCCATCCTGTCCGGTTGCTCCCACAATAATTGCGCTTGGCATGTTATCTGGATCCTGTCTCATGGAGAATTATACAATCTCAACTTCCGGCAATGGAAAAATAAACTTACCACCGTCTTTCAAAAATTCAGATTCCCTTTTTATAAATTCTGCTTTGAAATGCCAGGGAAGTACTAAAAAGAAATCTGGTTTTAGTTCCCTTGCCTCTTTCTCAGAAATGATCGGAATATTGTTACCCGGGGTCCGGCTTCCCCATTTTTCCGGATTCCGTTCTGCAGCTGCGGTGATTACCGAAGTATCTATACCGAAATACTGGAGAAGCACATTTCCTTTTGTCGAGGCCCCATAGATAATTATTTTTTTCCCCCTAGCCTTTTCTGTTTTTAATATTGTATTGAGCTTTATTTTGATTTTTTCAACCCTGTTACAGAAATCTATATAGGGTTTTTCAGTATCCAATTTCAGAGATTTTTCTTCAGAAATGACCTTATTCAGCATAGTTGCATTCGGTATATAGTCTGAATCTGCATGGGCGACATATAATTTGAAACTTCCACCATTTATCAGATTAAATTCGACATCTATAACCTTGAGATTATTTCTTGTGAGCATCCATTCGATCTGGCGAAACGCATAATATTCCAGATGCTCATGACAGATAGTATCGAATGAATTCATTTCGAGCATTGTAGGTAAATAACTCTGTTCAAGAATCCATATCCCATCCTTATGTAAAATCTTATGAATATTTTCAACAAATTCCATGGGTTTTTCAAGGTCGTAGAACATTGCAATGGATGTGATAATTTTTGCTTTCTTATTGGGAAATACCGAGTGGAAATTAGACGCAGTAAAAAAATCGCTTACAAGATGGATAGCCTCAGGATAATATTTTTTGTATTGTTCCCCGCCTGGATCAATCCCAATTCTCTGGAGATCTTTTTGGGTATAACTCTTCAAGAGAGTTCCATCGTTACATCCGATATCCAGCACGATAGCATTTTTTTCCAGATGTACAATTTTCTGGGCCTTATCGACGATATCACAAAGATGATCACTCATTGTCTTGTTAATCCCGGAGCGATAACCATAGTCACATCTGTACATCTGATCCGGAGGTACGGAATGTTTTAACTGGACAAGTCCACATGCATCAGTTTTTTTTGAGTTATCGCACTTGATTAAAAATAGTGGGGCGGATGGAGGATCGGGATCATCCATTTTTGGGAATCTCCCGGATAATGCCTGATTCCCCAGATCAATAACAGTAATGAATTGATCGTTTCCGCAAATTCGACATTTTTTTATTTCACGGGTCTGCATTATTTCACCAAATTTTTTTCAATTGTTTAACATTATTCAATGTTGGACGTAATAAACCAAAGCCAGATCGATTAATGATAGCCGGTAAAAGAGAATTATCACGAGGAGAGAAGAACATAAAACAGAAACAATCTGCAAAACCATTACCAAAATTATATCTTTTTTTAAAAGAATCATTTTTAGGTATTTTTTAAAGGAAATTTGCTTATGCTCAGTAAGAATACTCTCAACTTGTCTGGAAGAAAATCTGATTACATACTATCGTATAATAAGAGGGGCAGTTGTGTCAAATAAAAAAGCATTGATAACAGGTATTACTGGTCAGGATGGTTCATATCTTGCCGATTTTTTATTAAGTAAAGGTTATGAAGTGCACGGGATCATAAGGAGAGCCTCATCGTTTAATCGGCAGAGACTTGAGCACTTATACGTAGATCCAAGGGATCCCCATGCACGTTTATTCCTTCATTATGGTGATCTTTCCGATTCTGAAGCGATGTCACATATATTATACAACATTAAGCCTGACGAGGTGTATAATCTGGGTGCCCAGAGCCATGTCAGAGTCAGTTTTGATATGCCTGAGTATACCGCAAACACAACTGCACTGGGGACGACCCGACTTTTAGAGATTGCACGAAGAAGCAACCCGGATATAAGGATTTACCAGGCATCCTCAAGTGAAATGTTTGGGTCAACACCACCACCCCAGGACGAGAACACAACATTCAGTCCGAGGAGCCCTTATGCCTGCGCCAAACTTTACGCATACTGGATGGTAAAGAATTACCGGGAGGGCTATAACCTGTTTGCTTCCAATGGAATTTTATTCAATCATGAGTCTCCAAGAAGAGGGGAAACCTTTGTCACCCGGAAAATAACGTATAGTATATCAAGAATTCTCACCAAAAAAGACCAGTTTTTGTATCTGGGAAATCTTGATGCGAAACGAGACTGGGGATATGCACCGGAATATGTTGAGGCGATGTGGCGGATACTCCAGCAGGACTGTGCTGACGATTATGTCATTGGGACCGGCGAATCGCATTCGGTAAGGGAATTTCTCGAACAGGCGTTTGCCTACACTGATCTCAATGTCGAAGAATATGTGAAAATTGATCCAGCATATTTCCGACCAACAGAAGTTGAAGTCCTCATCGCAGACCCTAAAAAAGCCGAGAAAAAACTAAAGTGGAAACCGAAAATCAAATTCAATGACCTGGTAAAGATCATGGTGGATGCAGATATGCGAGCTGCAGGACTGGAACCTTTTGGAGAGGGAGATCAATTATTACATAAAAAATTCCCCAACAGGTATTGGGCTGCAGATTAATTTTTTTGGTTTTCGCCCAATAATTTTAACTACCGTCTTTTTGCATTTTTATTCACGCTATATCGAACGAGGATGGAGAGCAGAAAAAAAAACTCTCAAACGGTCGGAACTCTTTTCTTTACTAAAAATTCCGGGGATTCCTTTCACGGGAAAATGATAGGATCGGGTTATGGCCTATTTCCTTGTCCAGGTCATACGCCGGTTCAGAAGAAAATTCCAGGTAAATCCAACCACAATTCCAAGAATATTTGCAATTCTGTAGTCAATTCCCATTATATATGCTAAGTAATTAAGGATTGCAAAATTTATGACTGCCCCCCCGGCAGACACTACCTGGAAGGAGATAAGCCTGTGCCACCTGCTGGATATTTTCTGCTGTTGCCCATCTGTTTTGAAAGTCCAGAGATCATTCCAAAGAAAATTATTCAGAATTGCAATCTCGATTGCAAACACACTGGCAACGGGAAGGGGAAACCCTGCAAATTCCTTGAGAAAGATGAGTATACCCTGGTTAACAAGGATTCCAGAAATCCCCACCAGACCGAACTTGAACACTTTCTTCCATTCCCTCCAGGCTGCACTCTGATGATGCAAAAATGAAAAAAGTGTGATATCGATAACCTGCTCCGCGTACTCAATAATGGTTTTAAGTTTTAGTTTGCTCGAACCTATTTCCCTGTCAACGAATTCGAAGGGGATCTCCTTATCCTTTTCCCAGGTTCCCTTACCAAGCACCTCAAGGAGGATTTTATAACCCCGGGGTTTTAATGGTGCATTTGCCACAACACCTTTCCTGATCGCAAAAAAACCGCTTACCGGATCCGAGACATCGGGAAAGAGCAGGCGACCTAAAAAGGTAGCTCCGAGTGAGATTACCCTGCGCTTGAGGGGCCATTTTTTTATCCCGCCCCCATCCATATACCGGCTTCCTATAACAACATCGTATCCTCCCATGATCTCATGATACATGGCGGGAATTAGCGCCGGGGGATGGGAGAGATCGGCGTCAATTACCACAAGAATGTTTGAGGATGAATGAACGAATCCTTCAGCTACAGATTGTGAAAGTCCGTGATCCACCAGACGAACGATAATATTTACATTTGATTTTGTTTTTTTAATTTCATTAACAATTGAAATCGTTCCATCGGGGGAGTTATCGTCAACAACAAGGATCTCCCCGTTGAGATTATTCCTCTTAAAAACCGCATCCACCTCGGTGATAATATTCCGGATATTTGCCTCTTCATTATAGGTAGGGATGATCACCGTAAGGTCATGCATGGGGGTTCACAAGGGGGTAACTATGCTAAGACAAAGAGATAGATTCCGGCATTTTGTCCGAGAGATTTTGTATGTTCGGTTAACCATGCGATCGCATCTCCGTCAGGATTTGCTGCACTTATATCCCCGGTAACGACAAAATACGCAGAATTATTTCCTTTACCTGCATTGATCACTTCAAGTTCTTTTCCAGTACTTGCACCAAACTCAAGCGTCTGATCTGATGCATTCGAATAATAATAATTGAGCGGCTGGGAAACATAGCCCGGTACTACTACTACAAGATCCCCGGGTTTGGTCATCTGCTGGATCTGGCCGGAAAAACCTCTCCAGTCCTCCTTTGAGTACCCTGAGTAGTAATTCACAAGCATGGAGGCACTGAGGATAACAAGGAGTGCAATAAAACAATAGACAACCCACCGTTTGTTGATGAACCCGTAGAACATCCTGTACGAGATCGCGACACTGAGGAAAAAAACCGTGTTGAAAAAGATCAGGTAGCGGGGAACCATCGGCATCTTAAAGGAAAGAATGAAGCTGATGACAAACGTAAGAACAGTGAGTGTCACTAAAAAGATACCTTTGTTTTTCTCGATGAGAAACGCTTGAATGATACCAATTACAAAAAGAATGAGAAAGAGGAACATCGCGATATCAGAAAAACCTGATAGCTGTCTGATTGTTTCACTGACAATTCCGAATCCCTGGATGCCAAAAGCGGGTGCTGATGAGGTCCGTGTTGCGAAGAGCTGAACTGCAAGGAGGATAAGGGGGAAACAGAGGGCAACAAACAAAATAATTGATACTGCGATCATTTTGAGATTGTGGATATTTTTCTGGATGTTTGTGATCTGTATCAGAATTGCATAGATGACAAGTGCAGCAATTATGACAAACGAATAGAAATGAGACCAGAACGCAAGTGCGGACAGGATGCCAAACAGGGCCCAGTCTTTCAGCTCGTTTGTTTTTAAGGCTTTGAAATAGAAGACCATTGAAAATGCCACAAAAAAGAGCATCATAGAGTATGCCCTGGCTTCCTGTGAATAGAAGATCAGGAACGGGGAGAATGAAAACGCTGCTGCCGCGATGATCCCGACATTGCGATCCATGAATTCCTTTCCTGCAAAATAGATCAAGGGAATAGTAAGAACTCCGAGAATTGCTGGAACAAACCTCAGGACCACTTCATTGTTTCCCATCATGAGCATGAGATGCTCGATCCAGTAGAACAGGGGAGGGTTGAACTCTCCCCCTGCAGTTGCCTGCCAGATACCGGAGAGGGACATGACCGCAAATGTATTCGTAGAAGCTTCATCAAGCCAGAGTGAATTGAATCCAAGATTATAGAACCGCAGAAAAAAACCAATAATGGTTAAGACAATGAGGGACTGTACGTAACGGCTGTGCATTATCACAGACTTGATAGTTTCAATAGTGATATCCTGAAACGATTGGATCGGGGAGGTGTAATCGCCATCAAGATTACACTCAATATCTCCTCCCGATTTTTTTTCTTTTCCCCGCTCCTCGCGTTTTTTCACCATTGTTATCATCTACTATTTCGTAAATATTCGAATATAGATTGTTGCATTTCGGTTCTTTTCAGAGAGACACACTGATCTGGTTAATAAGAGACAACAGTATGATTTCGAATCCGGAGAACTCATAGATCCTTTTTACCATTTCGTGCGGATTTCAGTGATTCAAACAACTCTGAATTACTGGAAACAACCACAGATGATTCTTCGAGCATCAGGTTCACCAGTTCATGCATACCTACCCGGCGAAAATCCGTGCGAATCGCAATAACCGGTTTCCTGTGCGCATATGCATACCCAATCTCCCACGCAGTACCTGAATCGGCATCTGCACCATCGATAACTGCAACAACGATATCGGTCTGGTCAAGATCGCTGATATTTTTAAAAAAGATCTCTGCCTGCTCTTTTTTCATCCTTGTATCTGTATCATCACCCGCTTCCTGGGGAAGAATAACTTCAAACAGGTGCTGATTCAGCAGACCCGCTAATGTTGCATTATATGTACGCTCGGCTTGGGAAAAAAGAGGTGCGGCCAGATATATTCGGTACTTTGAAAACGTGCCGACATCTATTGCGCAAATGTCGGGAAACCGCGCAAGAAACACACCCCGTCCCGCCCGTTTTGGCGGGTTCTGGTCATCACTTCCATAATAAGTGGCGGTCACACCACAGGTAGGAGAGGAGTTAACACCCAGAATGCAGAGCGGGGGGCCCCTTTCATCAATAATATCCTGAACGTTCTGCTGAAGTGTGTCCAGAAGGCTCGCAAATGCCGGTGTGTTGAGCCGCTCAAGAAAAGTCCCGGGTTTCCTGTCAGGACCGAGGTGCAATGTCTCCGGGCAGGGAAGTGGCACCATTTCAATACCAAATCGTTTGCAGCGTGCGGTCGCCCGTTCAAACAATGCAAGATCTGATGGTTTCGTAATACCCGAAGCCCGGAGTTCCGGGTGGAGAATGCAGGGGCTGCAGAGCACGTACATTGATACAGTGTCTGCACGCATGGATGATCAATGATACCCCTGTATGCCTACCGGGACAACAGCTGTGACCCCCGGAAGTGCACGGTCAAAAAACTTGAGAAAGCGGGTTTTTTAAAAATTTTTACAAAGATATCGCAGATCCCGCGAAACACCCTCCTGCTCGATCCGACAGCGGAACAAGCACTCTCTCCTGCCGACAGGTTCGTGAGATCGATAACCGCGCTCGACTGTTCTTGGGTTGTACTGGACACAGGTTCAGTCCAGTCATGGCGCATCCGCAGGGCACTCCCTTTCCTGATGGCGGCAAATCCAGTCAACTTCGGCAAACCCTGCAAGCTCTCTTCGATTGAGGCCATCGCGGCAACATTGTACATCCTGGGAGAAAAAGATCGGGCTGCTTCCATTCTTTCAAAAGTCAACTGGGGGATCCGTTTTTTGGAAGTAAACCAGGAACCGCTTGATCTCTATGCAAATGCAAAGAACAGCACAGAAATTATTGCAATCCAGTCACTCTACATAGACTAGATCGCCTGATCTGTTTAAAAGAGAAGTATTTGGGATTTAGTTTTAAGTGTTGCCTGAAGGTGGCTGGGGTCCCGCCACACCGGTTTTATTGGTCTGCATTGACACACCCGCTACCATGAAAAGGGCCCCGACAATCCAAGCGTAAATACCCCAGATTTTTACCAGCATTACATCAGTGAGATCCGGGAAGAGCGCTATTAAGATACTTAAAAAAAGGGTGATCATACCCAGAAGCACGATAACGAGCCGTATCTTCCACTCATCTGAAAGAGAGCACCCGACAAGAATGAGGAGAATACTATTGATGATAGCAATAAAAGCCATGATAATAATGAATGTCGGCGCAATGAGCCCGGGAATCAAAATGGCAAGAACTGCTACAATAAACGATATGATGCCGGCAAGAAAGATGGGAAACTTGTAGATGATATCTTCTTTGAACGAGTAAGAAAAGGCTACCATAACCAGACCGACTGCCAGGGCAAGGATACCAAAGAGCACCACGAGTGTGTCAAGGAACATCGAAGTCCAGAAAAAAGCGCCTATTCCCGATAAAAAGACGATCCCCCCAATAAGTGCGATCTGCCACCAGTGCACCGGCGTTTCAGAAAACACAATGGTTGAAGTGTTCATATACTGGTTCTTCGTTTTTTGACAAATTATAATTAATTCCTGAAATTTTTAATAATGGTCGTTTCCTGTTGTTTGTTTTAATATACGGGTAATTACTGCCATAAAACCCGTAATTAGTAGCAAAAAAACAGAATACCATCGTACTTTTCCAAAAGACCTTATATTACACAAAGAGCCTTGAAAACGCCAGGAATTATTGGAAACTGCCCATTGTTTGATACATTCATGTATTTTGATAGTTGCGAGACGTTCCGCATAGTTTTTCTACACCTGCGTCAAGTAGGATTGTATGATCAAGGTTGCCATCAACGGGTATGGTACAATCGGCAAGCGCGTTGCCGATGCGGTCGCTGCTCAGAAGGATATGAAAGTAATCGGTGTCTCAAAGACCCGCCCTAATGCCGAGGCCTTTGTAGCAAAACAGCGGGGTTATCCACTCTATATCGCCGATCTTTCCAAGAAAGCCGCTTTTGAAAAAGTCGGCCTTTCCGTTGCAGGGTCTGTCGAAGATATGTGTAAAGCTGCTGACATTATTGTCGATGCAACACCGGGGGATGTCGGGGCTACGAATAAACCACTGTACGAAAAACTCGGGAAAAAAGCGCTCTGGCAAGGGGGAGAGGATCATGAGATTGCCGGATTCTCCTTCAATTCATCCTGCAACTATAAGGATGCAATCGGCAGGCAGTTCGTCAGGGTAGTCTCCTGTAATACAACGGGGCTCTGCCGGATTATCCACGCTATCGATAACGAATATGGCGTTGCCCATGTACATGCGATCATGGTACGCCGGGGTTCCGATCCTGGTGAGATTAAAAAAGGACCAATAGATGCGATTGTGCTGGATCCCGTAAGCGTTCCCAGCCATCACGGCCCGGATGTCCTCTCAGTGCTCCCCCATATTTCGATCGTTACCATGGCAATGATCGTACCAACCACCATGATGCACATGCATGCGATCCGTATCACTACAAAAAAAGAAGTATCGAAGGAACGAGTCATAGACCTGGTAAAAAATCATCCCAGAATGGGCCTGATCAAAAAGAGTGCAGGGATCAGGAGCACGGCAGAGCTCAAAGAGTTCGCTATGGATCTAGGAAGGCCGCGATCGGATCTGTATGAGAACTGTATTTTTGAAGATTCGATCTATGCCAACAAAACCGATCTCTGCTTCTTCCAGGCAATCCACCAGGAAGCAGACGTAGTGGTTGAGAATATCGATGCAATCCGCGCGATGATGGGGGGACAGAAGGATGGGGCAGCATCCATAAAAACCACCAATGATGCACTCGGATTTACACCGATCCAGAACAACCATTAACACCCATCATCACCTATTATTTTCAATGGATGCGTACGAACGGGTTACCCGCAACACAGTCGAGATTGTAACAGAAGACGATCTCCGTTCGCTACTTAATAAACCTGTAAAAAAGGTCTATGCAGGATACGAACCCAGTGGCGAGATCCATCTTGGCCATCTTGTCACGGTCAACAAACTGGTGGACATGCAGGCTGCCGGGTTTGAAGTCGTCGTGTTGCTGGCTGATGTGCATGCTTTCCTGAACCGCAAAGGGACCATGGAAAAAGTGCGTGAACTTGCCGACTACAACCGCCGCTGTTTCGAAGGGCTCGGGTTAAAAAACGTCCAGTACGTGCTGGGTTCCGATCTGCAGCTCAACCGGGATTACGAGCTGCTCGTACTCCAGCTCTCGCAGGAGATAACCCTCAACCGGGCAACGCGCAGTATGGATGAGGTGGGAAGGCAGATGGATCATCCCACCGTCTCCCAGATGATCTACCCGATCATGCAGATGGCCGATATTGCCATGCTTGGTGCGGATGCAGCCGTTGGAGGCATTGATCAGCGCAAGATCCACATGCTTGCGAGAGAACACCTGGTCAACTTCGGTTACACAGCACCTGTCTGCATTCACACACCTATCCTGAACGGAATTGACGGGAAGAAGATGTCCTCTTCACAGGGGAATTATATCTCGGTTGCAGATACAGAAGAGGAGATAAAAAAGAAATGCCAGAAGGCATTCTGCCCACCGGAGATTCCGGAGAACCCGATACTCCAGATCTTCCAGTACCACATCTTCCCGCGCCTTCCTGAGATCACCATAAAGCGGCCGGAGAAATTTGGCGGTGACAGGGTGTTTTCAAGTTACATTGATTTGGAAACCGCCTACGGAAAGAGCGAAGTACATCCCATGGATCTCAAGAAATCATGTGGAGAATCGCTCGCTGATATTCTTGCACCGGTGCGAGACTACATCAAGTAACTATCCAATAACGTTAGGATTGTGACCCCCCGTGAGTCTTGAAAAAAAAGAGGATAGATTCGATCAACTTATAGAAGAGATGGGCATCCGTATCAAGGATGCTGACCAGTTCAAGGTACGGGAGGATGTCTTCGATGAGGTCACCCTTCTTGCGCTCTATAAACTGGTGCATAAAAAATGGTTATCGCTCATCGGTGGCTCGATCAGCACCGGGAAAGAGGCAAATGTATTTTACGGTGAGCGGGACGGGGCAGCAATTGCCATCAAGATTTATCGCATCCGTACAGCAAATTTTACCACAATGAGTTCCTATGTCACGGGTGACCGCAGATTTTCTCATGTAAAAAAGGCCAAAAAAGATCTCATCTTTGCCTGGACCAGAAAGGAGTTCTCCAATCTGGTTCGGGCGCGGGATGCGGGTATTGCCGTTCCTGAACCGATCGTCTGGGACCGGAACATCCTGATCATGTCATTTATCGGAGAGGGTGAGATCGCCTACCCGCAACTCCGGAATGTCATTATGGAAGATCCTGCAGAGATCTATGAAACAATCACGAGCACCATTGATATACTGTACAACAAAGCCGAACTGGTACACGCCGACTTGAGCGAGTTCAATATATTATACGGGGACAAGCCCTATTTCATTGATATGGGGCAGTCTGTCACCCGCGATCACCCCCGGGCACTCCAGTTCCTGATGCGGGACATCCGTAACATCAACCGGTATTTTAAAAACCGATGTGAAATCCGCAAGGATTTTGATCTGTTCAATGCAGTAACCGGACTGAATGTTGCCGAACCATGATAACCGTTGACTGCCAATGGATGAGTGCCACAGCGTTATGCCATTAAAGAATAATCATATCAGAACCCAGGTGAAAAAAACATGATTCAAGAAGTCAAGATTGCCGGTAGCAGGGTGGGTGTCCTTATTGGAAAAGGCGGCGCTACCAAGAGAGAACTCGAGGCCAAAACCCACGCCACCATCACCATCGACAGCAAAGAGGGAATTGTAAAAGTTGAAGGAACTGAAGAGCACACCATATCCATTCTCAGGGCTGTCGAAATTATCAACGCCATCAACTGCGGGTTTTCCCCTGAACGTGCATTTGAGATGATCGAGGATGAAGATCTGTTGCTTGAAGTCATCGATCTTTCCGGAATGGCAGATGGTCCACGCCAGTTGGACAGGCTGAGGGGCCGGATCATTGGCAAGGATGGCAGGGCACGCGAACAGATAGAGGATATGACCGATGTCGAGATTTCGGTATTTGGAAAGACCGTCTCAATTATCGGGTATCCCGAGCAGCTCAAAA
>JANYKQ010000059.1 GCA_025358115.1 Methanomicrobiales archaeon
CTATCATCATCCCTGCACTGTTGATACCATCTCCGGCCTTACCCCCGATAAGAACAGATACGTCGTTCATTTAGATCCCAGCATATTCTGATGTTGCCAGAGTGGCTATATAATTTGTCATATACACAACCGGTTTTAATAAAACAGATTTTTAACGGTACCGTTTCGGGGAACAACAGGTATAGTTATATTAAAATAGACGAGCGTTCACTATCATCCTTATTACAACATACCCAATTTTTGTGGGTAGCAGGTTGTGCTATTTCCGTTAATGAGAGAACGTATCCATCAAACCCGCAAAAACCATTCGTATCCGACTGCAAAAAGGGTGTCTGAATGTTTAATCATGGAAATATAAATCCAGAGAAGAAGGCTTACTTTGTCCATACTACGAGCGGCATGGATATGGACAGCCTGATCAAAGCAATCCGACATCACAATCTGGGGATACGATGGAGGGCGGCGCTTGCACTCGGCGATATCGGCGAGCCGGCAGTAAAACCTCTCATCAGGGCCCTGAAAGAACCGGATCAGGATGTGCGCTGGCTCGCCGGACTCGCACTAGGCAGGATCGGGATTGTGGCTATTCCCCATCTTATCCGGGCGATGGCAGAGAGTGATTATGATGTCCGTTGGCATGCAACCCACGTTATTGCCGGCATAGGCGAGCCTGCTATTCAGCCACTCATTTCCACACTTAAGGAAAAAGACGCCGATCTCCAGTGGCGAAGCGCACTGGCACTCTCCATGATAGGTAAACCGGCAGTAGAACCACTGATCTTTGCCTTAAAAGACCAGAACTGGTGGGTACGGGTACGGGCGGCCTGGGCACTTGGAGAGATCAAAGATCACCGGGCGGTCGAACCCCTTATCCAGTCAGTCAATGACCAGGACTGGTACGTCCGCTGGAGTGCGGCAGATGCATTGGGAAAGATCGGGGATATGAAAGCTGCAATGTGCCTGGGAAAAGCACTCAAAGAGTCGGACTCGTTTGTCCAGGTACCCGCAACGTGGGCGCTGGGCAAACTGGGCAGCGATGCATCGGTTGATTCCCTGATCCAGTCACTGAAGGATTCCGACTGGTATGTCCGCTGGGGTGCAGCTGATGCACTCGGCAATATCGGGGTCGTAAGGGCACTTGAACCCCTGATGCTGTTAAAACAGGACACCGACGAGTATGTAAGAAGGGCAGCAGAAGATGCGATTGAAAAAATCCATTTAAAAAACAGATGATTGGCTGTTTACAGATTATTTTATTAACTGCTCAAGAACTTTTTTCAGGTCATTGATCTTATAGGGTTTCGAGAGTTTTCCGGAAAAACCATACCCGGTAAAATCCAGCACTGCCGGATCATTGGAATATCCTGTGGACACCACGGCCTTTACTTCAGGATCAAATGCCCTGAACAACCCGATTGCCTCTTTTCCTCCCATGCCCTGGGGGACGGAGAGATCCAGGATAACGAGATCAAAGGGAGCACCGGCATTTTTCTCCTGCTTGTAGAGATCCAGTGCTGCCTGACCTTCGCGGGCAAACATCACGTCATAGCCGAGAAACTTAAGGACTTCCTCAGTGACATCAAGGATGATCTGCTCATCATCCATCAGGAGTATTTTTCCCTTGCCCGTCATGGTAAACCAGTCTGATAATCTAATATTGTATCTCAATGTATTCTATATCAGTCTTGCCGGAAAGACTTACATTCACTTTTTTAATGCACGCAATCGTGCAGCCTCGCCCTTGTCCTCAACCCGCAGGAGAAACGTTCCATGGCAGGGTTTGGTGAAGGGAAAGATCACAAAATCTCCATCGAGCCCTATTGCTATAGGCGGAAGTCCTATCACATGGGTGTCAAATACCTTGAAACCGGGTTCGACATCCCGGAATTCGGGATAGGTTTTTTTGATATAATCGCGGGATTCCTTAAAGGTCGCATCCCGGAGTACGATCTCGTAATCCATTGATTCTACGCAGCCCATGGTGCCACCTCATCGATTGCTTTCTTTAATGGAAGGGGATTATGCACGGCTTTTGCCGCAATGGTTGTGCAGGGGAAATCAATCTGTTTTACCAGTTCGTCATAGTGCTCACCATAAATAACAGCGTAAACCTTCGCCTTTGAGATAGCACTCATCGTTCCGGCATACGTGACACCGGCATCATTATGGATAAAAACAAAACATCGGTCAAAGTCCCGCTTCTTCTCGGTGATCATGACAACCGCCCGGTCGAGATCCATGACCTCTCCCAGGTAATGCCGGTCGGGATCAGCCACAACAAGAAGTGTGTTTGCTGCCTTGTTACCGGCAACTGTGGGCACGATTCCTGCTTTTTTGAGCCGGTTGATAAGGTACAGTGCAATACTTGTCTGTACCGGTACCTGCGGGCACCCGAGCACAAGAAGTGCCGTTGCCGTTTGTGTTACTGGTTCCCCTGTCACGTTTTACCCATCCCTCTTGATACAACTTCATTATTCACTTCAGGCTATAATCCTGCGCATCCCGCCATTGAAAATGAGAATACCTCAGACCTCATCCTTTGTCTCACCCTGCACCCATGCAAGATAGGGTGCATAGCCCGCAATCACCGGCACAGTGATGATCTCAGGAACTTCGTAGCTGTGCAGACTTTTAATCGTGGCAATCACAGCCTCAGTCATTGTTTTTTTGGTCTTTGCAATGAGCAGGTGTTCAGGCTCCGAGCAGAACACCCCATTCCAGCGATAATAGGAATGCACGGGAACTACATTGACACAGGCAACATACCTGCCTTCTACCAGCGCCCGGGCCATAGCTTCTGATTCCGCCGCGGGAACTGTACAGAATATGACTACAAGATCTGAAGGATCCATAATGTCTCCATAAGAATATTGACAGATAAGGGTAGTTTTGTATTCGCAGGACTGCCCCCTGCACCCGACAAAGATCAGTAATTACTGCTCTCCCCCCAGCGCTTTTTTGTTGTGGCTTATTAAAAATATTCTCGTTCATTTCCGGCAGATAAAAACGACCTTGCAATTTGCGTTAACTACTATACGTCAGACTGCCAAAATTAGGTACTTATGTACGCATCACGCATGAGCAATCTTCCGCCGTATCTTTTTGCACGGATCGACGAGATGAAAGCCGAACAGCAGAAAAAAGGTGTCGATATCATTGACCTCGGCGTAGGAGACCCGGATCTCGCTACCCCGCCCCATATCGTGGAGTCGCTCTGCCAGGCTGCCAGAGACCCGGAGAACCACCATTACCCGTCATATGTGGGTATGCCCGCGTACCGCAGCGCTGTTGCTGACTGGTATAAACAGCGGTTCGGCGTCACGCTCGATGCCGGCAAAGAGGTTGTTGCCCTGATGGGCTCCAAGGACGGGATCGCCCACATTGCCGAAGCATTTGTCAATCCCGGTGACTACGTGCTCGCCCCGAGCCCGGGCTATCCGGTCTACCGGACCGGCACCCTCTTTGCCGAGGGACGGGTGCATGATATGCCGCTCACCCGGAAGAACAACTTCGTACCCGTGCTTGCGGATATCCCAAAAGCGGTAGCCAAAGCAGCAAAGATCCTCTATATCAATTACCCCAATAACCCGACGGCAGCAATAGCACCGGACGGGTTCTACCGCGAGGTCGTGGACTTTGCCTCAGAAAACAATATCGTCGTAGTCTCGGACAATGCGTACTCCGAGATCGCATTCGACGGGTACCGTGCTCCCTCGTTCCTTGAAACAAAGGGTGCCATGGACGTAGGTATCGAGATGCACTCGCTCTCAAAGACCTACAATATGACCGGCTGGCGGATCGGTATGGCAGTCGGCAATGCCGAGATCCTTGCCGGACTCGGAAGGGTCAAGACCAACGTGGACTCCGGGGTCTTCAATGCAGTGCAGCACGCCGCCATCACCGCACTCCGTGGATCGCAGGACTGCGTCAAAGAGGCCTGCGCCATCTACCAGGAACGCCGCGATGTGCTGATCACCGGCATGCGGAGTCTCGGGTTTGATGTGCCTACACCCAAGGCAACGTTCTATGTCTGGGTCCCGGTCAATGACTGTATGGCCTTCTCGGCAAAACTGCTCAATGAAGCCGGCATTGTTGCAACCCCCGGAGTAGGTTTTGGTGCCAGCGGTGAAGGCTATGTGCGGTTTGCCATCACCCGCCCGGTGGCCCGGATAAACGAGGCAATCGAACGAATGCGGAAGCTGAACCTGTGAAACCCGCTCACCATCTTCTCCGTACAGAACGGACACCTGAAGAGCAACTGGCAGGACCCATGCCCAGGGATGGGACGGTAGCAGATACCACTGCTTCCAGAAAACGCCCTGCCGGACAAAGGTAAGCGGAGCACCCCGTGACCCTCTTTCACTACGCACTGGTCGATGACCTGATCACGACCGAAGAGTTCCAGCGGCGCGTAGATGAAAAGATAGAGGAGTGCGGCGACCTGGTCGATGAACCGACCGCCGCCATGATGGTGATCGGCGAACTCGGCCGGCAGCATGTGAAGATCAAGGGGCTGAGCGGAAAATCCAGCCTCTTCTCTTTTTTCGGAAAAGTTGTTGACAAGACCGAGCCCAGGGAATTTGACCGGGCTGATGGCGAGAAGGGCTGGGTAGCCACCCTGCTTCTTGGCGATGAGACCGGAACCACACGGGTGGTGCTCTGGGACGAGAAGGCAGGAGCGGCAATCGATGTGGCAATTGGGGACGTGCTGGAGATCATCGGTCGTCACCCGGGTAAGAGCACAAAAGAAATCTATGCCCTTGCCATCCGCCAGGCAAGCTGTGAGATCTCCTGCACCCTGCCGGCACCGGGTGCCGGACCGGGCAGCCTCTCCGATGACCCGGTGGATCTCGATGCAATCGTTATCAGCGTAAACGAACCCCGCTCGTTCACCCGCAAGGACGGAACCGCCCACGAGATGGTGGAGGCCGTGATTGGTGATGATAAAGGTGCAGCGCGACTCGTTTCATGGGCCCCGGAACTGCTCCGCGATATCGCGCCCGGGACCACAGTGCACATCATTGGGGCAAAACCCAACCATAAAAGTGAGGGCCGTAATTACAGCCTTGATGAGAAGAGCACGGTCACAGTGACAGATGCCGTGGTTTTAATTCCATTCACGCCACTTGGTTCCGTGAGCGACCAGGGTGTTTACACGGTCAAAGGGCAGGTGAAACAGATGCAGCAGCCCCGCACCTTCACCACCCGGAACGGCACGGCATCCTGGGTAAGAAACATCCTCATCAGTGAAGAGGGTGAGGAACTCAAACTCGTCCTCTGGGGGGATTTTGCTCTTGTACCCTTAAAGCCGGGTGACCCGGTTGAGGCTTACCATGCAACTGCCAAACCCGGACGAACCGGGGGCATCGAACTGGGCGTGGGACGGGGCAGTGCATTCCGGGTGCCGGATGAAGCCGTTCAGCCCATTGTTTTTACCGGAACCATCATCCATGGACCCGGCTGCACGTTCATCGATAATGGTACTGACCGCTTCCTGATCGATGGCAGTTACCTTCACGGGTCTGAACTTACGGTGTCGGGACTCCTCAAGGGAAGCCGGATTATTCCGGAACGGACAGAGCCGGTCATTCTCAGGCAGGAGGATGTGCTGGCACATCTCCACCGTTTTAATGATGGTCTTTAAAGGCTGATCTCACACTTTCACACCACACACTCCGCGGGGTTATATGCGAGTGTATAACATCTTGTTGTGCCATAGGAGTTGTAAAGAAATGGCTGAAGGACCATTAAGCATTGAAGATTTACCGGGCGTAGGCCCGAGCACCGCAGACAAGCTCCGCGAAGCTGGTTACCTCTCGGTGGAAAGTATCGCTACCGCATCGCCGGCAGAACTCTCTGAAGTCTCTGAGATCTCCGAGTCAACCGCAAAAAAGATCATCAAGGCAGCCAGGGAAGCTGCAGATATCGGCGGATTCAAGACAGGAAAAGACATCTTTGAACAGAGGAAGGATATCAAAAAGCTGTCCTTCCGGGTTCCTGAACTGGACGCCCTGCTGGGCGGAGGCATGGAGACGCAGGCCATCACCGAGATGTACGGTGAGTTCGGTTCCGGTAAGAGTCAGATCGTCCACCAGATGGCCGTCAACGTGCAGCTTCCCACAGAACTGGGCGGGCTGGACGGGAGTGCCATCTACATAGATACAGAAAATACCTTCCGTCCCGAACGTATCGAGCAGATGGTAAACGGTCTCGGTCTGGATAATATCCCGGATGTGGATGAATTTTTGCAGAATATCCACATTGCCCGGGCTCACACCTCCGACCACCAGATGCTCCTTGTGGAGAACTCACGCGATCTTGCAGATGAACTCAAAAGCAGCGACAAGCCGGTAAAACTCTTCATCATCGACTCACTCACTGCCCATTTCCGGGCAGAATATGCCGGCAGGGGCACGCTTGCCACCCGCCAGCAGAAGCTGAACCGGCACATGCACGAACTCTTCAAGCTCATCGATCAGCACAATGGCGTAGGTCTCGTGACCAACCAGGTCATGTCCAACCCGGCAGTCTTCTTCGGGGACCCGACAAAACCCATCGGAGGCAACATTGTCGGGCACACGGCCACCTTCCGTCTCTACCTGCGCAAGAGCAAAGGAGGAAAACGTATTGCACGTCTCGTGGACAGTCCAAACCTTCCCGAGGGAGAAGCACCGTTCATAGTCGAAGAGGCAGGTCTCAAGTCGTGCTGAAAGCGGTCCTGACAGATATTGACGGGACGATCACGGATTCGTCCCGCCGGATCAATACCGGTGCAATCGATACTATCAGGTCTCTTGTGGACGATAGCATTGAAGTGGTGCTTGCAAGCGGGAATACCTCCTGCTTTATGGATGCTCTCTGTAAAATGATCGGTACCAATGGGACCTTCATTGCCGAGAACGGAGGGGTATTCCGGGTCGGATTCACCGGCACCCCTCACGTCAGGGGCGACCAGGAGGTATGCCGTGCTGCACTGGAAGTATTGCAGACCCATTACCGCACACTGGGAAGGGAACTGGTGCTATACAGCCCAACCTATCGTTATGCTGACCTTGCATTCGGCCGCACAGTACCGGTCGAGGAAGTAAAAATGCTCTTAAAAGAATACCCGGTACAGGTGCTCGATACCGGGTATGCCATCCACCTCCAGGCCCCGGGTGTGAACAAGGGCACGGCCCTTATCGCACTGGCACAGGAGATGAAGATGGTACCTTCAGATTTTCTTGCCATTGGTGATTCACTCAATGACATCCAGGTGCTGACAACTGCCGGTATCGGGGCAACCGTTGCAAATGCTCATGCAGAGATCAAGGCCGCTGCACAGTACGTTGCAGAAAAAGAATATGGGGATGGATTTGTAGAAGTGATAAAAAAATATGAGTCCTATCTTCGCGCCGAGAAACGGTCGACAACGATATAGTCCTTGATATCCTTGACAGCTTCAAATGAAATTTTCAGGATCTTATCATCTTCCATCTCATAATTTGAAGTGTCAAATGTCTGATCCGGGTGGACAAGCATCTCGAGAACCTGACCTGAATCAAAATCAACCCTGATGTTTTTTAAGGTACCGATAAGCTTCCCATCATTGCTCATAATCTTCTTGCGCGAAAGGGTGCGGGCAAATACACGAGTCATGAAAAAATTGACGATGTATAAATATTTAAACTGTTCTAAAATGACGGGGCAAAAAGAGTTGTTTTTAAGATTAATTGCCTGATTTTGGTTATTTGAACATATCAGCAGCCATTCTGATGTCTGATCCACGCATGGTCTTCCTGCCGGCATGGTCTGACATCTTCTTGGCCTCTTTGGCAAGGAATGTCCCGTACTCTTCCATCAGCTCTGCAAGAGTCTCGCAGGCATCAGCGCTGACACGCTCGGCACCGGTCTTTTTGATAATTCGTTCAACTGCAGCCTGGGATAATTCTGTCATGGATACTTCTCCATCCATACAGGTTCATTCAAAATATCTAAAGATGTTGTTTTAGAGCGCAGGAAATACCCTGATGATATCGGACTGGGTGATAATACCTACGGGAATCCCGTTCTCAACAACAACCAGACGCCCGATCTCGCGCTCCTTGAACCTTCGGATCACCTCAAAAAGACGGGTGTCGGAGGATGCTTCTACCACGGATGTTGTCATTATCTCAGACACTTTTGTGGTCAGGGGCAGGTTCTTTTCTATGGATTTCGAGATATCACTCATCGTGATAATGCCGGCCAGTTTCCCGTTTTCAAGGATGGGGGCACCATGGATATGTTCGTGATTAAAAAGGACCAGTGCATCGTAAAGGGTGTCATCTCGGTGCAGTGTTTTGAGGGGACTGCTCATGTAGGCGCTGATCGGTTTTTTCGGAAGCGAGATGATCTCGGATGTGGCAATAAGAAGAGACTGTTTGGATTCGTCTTTGCCAAACACCTCGCCCCGGATCAGGAGCTTATTGACCGGAGTCGGACCGATGGTGATCTGGTCACCGATCTCAAAGAGTTTGGCACTCCCGACAAGTTTGACCTCCGCATGACAGATATCAGGGTGGCAGAGGGTTGTAAAAGCAACCTCCTGGACATTGGCTCCGTTGACCAAAACCCCGTTCCTGCTGATTGCAACATCGTAATCCCCGTCTTCGGCCAGGTTCAGATTGAGCGCCTTATAGGCAAGACCGGTGGGGATATAGCCTCCTTTTGGACCGGGCACCCCATCCACAAGCCCAATCGTTTTTAATGCCTGCATCTGGTTGCGCACGGTCCCCGGGTTGCGCTGGATCAGGTCAGCTATCTCTTCACCTTTTATGGAGTGGGACTGCCGGTGGTAGAGGGTGACCAACGTGATGAGAATATCTTTCTGGATCAGGGACAGGTCCATAACGATATACCGTATGAAGGTCCATAAATATATAGGTAGGCGATTTATGGAATTCGAAACAATGCCGACGGTGCCAACTGCGGATGAGATCCTCGACCGGAGTTTCCGCCGT
>JANYKQ010000052.1 GCA_025358115.1 Methanomicrobiales archaeon
ATTTTTGTATATCAACGCCGCAAACGTTTGAAAAATATTATCTATCCTAAAAACCCTCTTTTATGATACAGAGGGGTTTTTGTCGATGCTGAGTGTAAACGAACTGGCACTGGAAATTTTTGATAATCTGGCCGATCTGGCCGAAGAATTCAACGCTTGCTATCATGAACTGGATAACGGGGCACGTATTGTTGACTGTGGTGTAAGCGTACGGGGCGGCTATGCAGCCGGCAGGGCATTTACCGAGATCTGCATGGGCGGACTTGGCGAGGTCAACTTCCGCATGGGACAGATCAAGGAGTTCCCGATGCCTTTTGTCGACGTCACCACGGACTTCCCGTCAATCTCCTGCCTTGGTTCGCAGAAGGCCGGCTGGACGGTTAAAGTCGGCAACTACTTTGCAATGGGCAGCGGCCCGGCCCGGGCGCTTTCCTTAAAGCCGAAACACACGTTCGAAGTGATTGAATACGAAGATGATTACGACAGCGCCGTGATCTGCCTTGAGAGCGACCACTTGCCCAATGCAGAGGTCATGCAGAAGATTGCCGATGAATGCCACGTTGATGTGGCCAATGTCTGTGCGGTTGTCGCACCAACCTCGTCAATTGTCGGTTCAATTCAGGTATCCGGCCGCTGTGTCGAGACCGCGATCTACAAACTCAATGAGCTCGGGTTTGACACTAAGAAGATCACTGCCGCAATGGGAACTGCACCGGTTCCACCGGTAAGGGGAGCCAAGCTCGCCATGGGTGTCACCAACGATGCCACGATCTACCACGGCAGGATCAACCTCACGATGAATGCGCCCGAGATCAAGGACTACCTCGATAAGATCCCCAGCAGCAGCTCCAAGGGATATGGCAAGCCGTTCAACGACATCTTCAAGGAAGCAGGGTACGATTTCTATAAGATCGATACCTCGCTCTTCTCTCCTGCAGAAGTCATCATCAACGAGCTCTCAACGGGCTCAGTCTACCATGTCGGCGCAGTCAACGCTGATGTAACGCTGAAGTCATTCGGACTTCAGTAAATTTTTCTTTTTTCTTCTGATTCTTAAAAAAAAGCGAATTCCTGTGCGGGATACTTTTTTTCTGATTGTGCAAGATTCGTTCAGGAAAAAGAACAATGCCGGGAATGTTCTTCTGTTTCAGCGGTTTTTCCGGAATTAAAGGTTCCATACTTTGAAGTGAACTGTTAGCAATAGTTATTCAGAATTCCATGAATACGGCCCCACTGGATAAACAATCGCTTGACCAGCTCAAAGAAAAGACTGCACGACTATCTGTTCTGTCTAATACCTGTCTGGTGCTGATGAAATTTGTTGTCGGGTTTTCCATAGGTTCGGTCAGCATTATTTCAGAAGCTATCCACTCAGCTATGGACCTGATCGCAGCAGTGATCGCGTTTTTTTCGGTTCGGAAATCCGCTGAGCCCCCGGATGCCGCGCATTTGTTCGGGCACGGAAAATTTGAGGATATCTCGGGCCTTATTGAAGCGCTCCTCATATTTGTCGCAGCGATCCTGATAATCAGGGAAGCCTTGTTAAAACTGCTGGGTGAACCCACCGAGCACTTCACGCCGGAACTTCTTATTTATGGTATTGCCATCATGGGTATCTCGGCCCTGGTCAACTGGTATGTCTCCCAGCGGCTCATGAAGGTGGCAAAACAGACTGAGTCCATTGCACTTGAAAGCGATGCATGGCACCTGAGGACGGATGTGTATACTTCAGTCGGCGTGATGGTCGGCCTAATCCTGATCAAGCTGACCGGGATCGCCATCTTTGATCCACTCTTTGCTCTTGGTGTAGCGGTCGTAATCATGAAAGCAGCATATGATCTCACGGTCCGCTCATTTGCCGACCTGATCGACCACAGCCTGCCGAGAGAAGATAACAAGCATATCGAGGAGATCATCTGCGAACATGCCAGCATTTACGCGGGGTTCCACGATCTCAAGACCCGCCGTTCCGGCCCGGAGATATTTATCGAGTTTCACCTGGTGATGCCTGGCGAAATCACGGTAGTGGAGTCCCATGACCTGGCGGACCATCTTGAGTCGGATCTGATACTGGAATACCCGAGGGCCAATGTGACAATCCATATCGAACCCTGCAACAAGGGTTGCACCCGGTGCGGTTCATTCTGTACCTATTATTATAAACATACAGATCTGCCCGCCCCTGCCAAAAAATAAAGCTTCTAAAAAAGAGTGCCCCTATTTTTACCTTTTTTTACGGGAATAGATCTCTAAAAAAATATTATTCCGACCGCTTCATTATGAGAAGATAGGGTAACAGCAGGACGATAGCTATGACGATTAAGAAGTTACCAAACAGGTAGAGCAGCTGTTCATGCCACTGGTCATAAAACCTGATCTCGATGGTGCGGACTTTATTCCACTGGATAAGGGTAGTATTATCAGCAGAACGGGTCACGTTGGCACCCGGGCTGGTGCTGGCAAGCAGGGGATTTCGCACATCCAGTTCTGCCGGGAGTCTTACACTCACGTTATACTGGTTGTCATATACTGCCTGCAGGGTGTTATCCTTCAGCGGGGCTACGTATGACAGGGTATAGTTTCCGCGCAGGAATGTTATCGCTGATGGCCTGCCCCAGCCTTTGCTCCAGTTGAACCCGGACGGGGAACCATTTACGGACAGGTTCACATTGCCAACACTGATGGCAACATCCTCTCCCAGAAAACCGACATCGGCAAACTCATACCGGTCAATACCGGTGATCTCAACGGCAGCGGTATAGGCCGTCCCGTTGGGATAAACCTGGTAATCTGCCGATAAGGCAGTCGCTGCCGGAACTGCTGCCAGCAGGATTACAAGTGCAGTGCAGAGAGCAGCGAGGGCAGATCGGCATCTATCTCGGTCGGGGGTTCGCATTGTCTGATCACCGTATCCGGATCCTTGAGCAGATGTCCGGTTACTACACAGACAATCTTTTCGTTCCGGTCAATCATTCCCATCTCTACCAGTTTTCGTATGCCGGCCACTGATGCTGCTGACGCAGGTTCGACACCGATGCCCTCTTTGCGGGCGAGATCGCGCTGCATTTGCAGGATCTCTTCATCGGTCACGGTTTCTGCAAGCCCCCCGGTCATGCGGATTGCCGTAAGGGCCTTTTCTGCATTGACCGGAGCGCCGATCCGGATGGCGGTGGCAATCGTCTCGGGATTCATCTCCGGAATCACTTCCGGGAGTTTCTCCCGGATAGCCCGGACAATCGGGCTGGATCCCTGAGCCTGGATACCAGTCATCATCGGCAGACGGTCGATGAACCCGAGTTCCTGCAATTCCAGGAATCCCTTGTATACCGCAGAGATATTTCCTGCATTTCCTACCGGAAGTACGAACCGGTCCGGGATCTCACCGAGCTGATCAAGTGCTTCGAACCCGATGGTCTTCTGGCCTTCGA
This sequence comes from Methanomicrobiales archaeon, assembly GCA_025358115.1. GTDB lineage: Archaea > Halobacteriota > Methanomicrobia > Methanomicrobiales > Methanospirillaceae > Methanoregula. The sequence continues at coordinate 3,429 of JANYKQ010000052.1, forward strand.
GCCGGTAGGGATTAATGGAATTGAGCAGGTACAGCCCGTGGGAGAGGCAGAGATCGTGGACCATCTCGAGCGCACGGTCGAAGTTGCCCCGGATGGAGATGACTTTTGCCCCGTGCATCAGGGCCTGGGCAACTTTTCCCACAGCAACTTTTCCTGCGGGAAGCAGTACTACGGCAGGAATGCCCGCTTTTGCAGCATACACGGCCAGGCTGGCCGAGGTATTGCCGGTACTTGCGCAAGCCACGCTCTTCTTGCCAAGCTGGATGGCCATCGAGACACCGACCGTCATGCCCCGGTCCTTGAACGAACCGGAGGGGTTCATGCCCTCGTGCTTGGCATACAGGTGAGGCAGGCCCATCTCCTCCCCGAGCTTTTTGAGGTGATAGAGGGGCGTGCCGCCTTCGTGCAGGGTGACGGGGGGAATGGTGACCGGCAGGAGTTCCTTATAGCGCCAGACCGAAAGTGGTCGCTGGTTCCAGGCTGCCCTTGAGACAGAGATTTCATCCAGCGGGTATTTTACCGCGAGCAGGTGGCCGCATTTTGTACAATTATAGAGAATCTCG
>JANYKQ010000085.1 GCA_025358115.1 Methanomicrobiales archaeon
GTCTTTTGTCTCAAGCGGGAGATCCTCATACCGGATGTATTCCTTTTTCTGTAATTCCTCAAACGCGAGCTTTGACGCTGCCTGATCCCGGATGAACCCGATATCCCAGAGAGGTTTTCCTATGAGTTCTTCTTTGGAATACCCGGTCAGGATCTCGATATATGGGTTGGAATCCGTGACCCTTCCGGTCTCCCGGTTCAGGATAAGGATCCCGTCCTGCGCCGATTCAAAGAGCCGGCGGTAGCGCGTCTCGGATATCTGAATAAGATCTTCTGCCCGTTTGCGGTCGGTGATGTCCCGGATGATCATGTTCGTCCGGGCGTTTCCGTCTTTATCGTTAAAAACCGCCGATGTTATTTCTGCGGGGAATTTCTGGCCGCTTTTCCGGATACAGGTAAGCTCATAATTGTGCAACCTGCCCGTCCGGTTGCGCTCTTCGAGCGCCAGTGCCAGTCTTGGATCAGAGGTATCCAATATCCCGCTTCTCCCGATCTGCCGGATCTCTTCTTCCGTCCGCTCAAACATCCGGCAGGTGGAGGCATTGACCGCAAGAATTCTGCCATCGGGAGCGGTAAGCAGGATCGCATCGATGAATGAATCAAAGAGGGAGTGGTATCGCTCCTCGCTCTCCCTGAGCGCCCCAATCTGCCAGATATCGGAGATGTCACTGAGCGCGATACGCGCCGTGATTATCCCCCCGCTGCCGGTGATCCGGCCCCCTTCCAGCCGGGCAGGGAAGACGGACCCGTCATGCCGTTTGAGCGTGAGCGTGCAGATCTGTTTTTCCCCCCGGTTCAGCACGTTCACGAAATACCGGTCCCACGAATCAAGATCCTCTGCGGCAATGAATTTCCTGAACCGTGCCTTGAGCAGCCTGCTCCGCTCAGCGCCAAGGAGCGTGGCCCCGGTAAGGTTCACCTCTGCGATAAGTGCCTTGTCGGTAAGCGTGAGATACCCCAGCGGGGCAAACTCATACAGGTCAATGAACTTGTCCCGCGATTCTTCGAGCGCGAGGTGGGCTCTCCTCAGTTCTTCTGCCTGCGTCTCGAGCTCGATCTGGTGTACCTGGAGCTCGTGGACCAGTTGTTCCGGCGTCTGCCCTTTCAGGTCGGCAGAACGCTTCGGGATAAGGGCGAGCTGCTCTTCTGCTGCATCCCTCAGGGTGTGTTTTTCCCCGGGAGCACCCGGGTTCTTCTTTCCCGGCTTCTTCTCCCCGGCAGCCACGTCAGTCCCTCTGCCGGTCCTGCCGGCCGGGTCTGCCCTGCTCTCCTGCACTCCCCTCCAGGGTGATATCTTCAATTGCCAGGAGAATGAGATGCGCAGTACCCGCAGCCCCGGAGATCCGGCGGCCGGTCAACAGCATAGTCCTCTGCCCGATACCGGGGAAGGCATGCTCAATTCTGATATCTTCAAACGCCGTGTTCTTTGGCAGCACGGTCTCTAACAGTTCATGGAGTTGCGGGATGTCCCATTGCCGGTCACCCAGCGAGTAGAGCAGGTGCCCCACCGTTACCTCCGGGGCAACGTGGAACTTCTGGTAGAACGACCGGCTCGCAGAGACCACCTCAAACGCGCTGTTCAGGACAACTAAGGGTTCCCTGACCGTGTCTACAATGTTCTGCGCATAATCGCGGGCAGCCCGGGCTTCGGCTTCAACTGCCTTGAGGGCCGTGATATCGGAGAAGGTCATCACCACGCCGTCGATCACGTTCTCCAGCGTGCGGTACGGCATGATGCGGACATGGAACCACTCATTATTCGTTGTGCGCACTCCCTTCTCCCGGGGGATGAGCGAGTCCAGCACAGCCTGTGCATCGGGAATCAGGTCAATATCTGCGATCAGTGACCGGATGTCTGCAAGCGGGCGTCCTATATCCGATCCTGCAAGCCGGTATACCCGCATGGAATCGCGGGTGAACCGCCGGATGGTGAGCTGCTCGTCTAAAAATATCGTGCCGATATTGACATTCTCGAGCAGGTTCTTCATGTCATTCTGGATGCCCGTGAGCTGCTCGATCTTTGCCTGCAGCTCCGCGTTCACCGTCACGATCTCTTCATTGACTGACTGGAGTTCCTCTTTGGAGGTCTCGAGCTCCTCGTTCGTGGACTGGAGCTCTTCATTGGTTGACTGGAGTTCCTCGTTGGTTGCCTGAAGGTTCTCTTTCGTGTACGCAAGGTCCTGCTCGAGTTCTTCCTCGCGCTTAGACGTTCCTTTCCCGGGAGCCCCTTTCGCTGCTTTTCCCTTAACCAGAGGTTGAACGGTATCCTGGAAACTGATGAGCAGCAGTTCCCGGGTTGCCTCCGGGTCGGCAAGGGGCCGCACCATGAGGTCAACCCCGTGAATGCCGCTATCTGTACGGACCTGCAGGTCTTTTGAAACCGATGTTTTCTTCTGGGCAGCAGCATTCTGGATGGCATAGCGCAGATCCAGCTGCAGGCCCTCGCGTGCCATGTCGATCACATTGGTGCTTACCTGCCCCTGTGCCGGCTGGAGATACTTCCCGGTGTCGCAATGCACGAACACGATATCCCCTTTCTCATCGGTGATAACGGATGGCGGGGCAAAGGACTGGAGGAGCACGCGTTTGGTGAGCTCGGCAAAGTTGATCTTCTCCTTCCGGCTGGCAGCCTCTACCGGGTCCTTTTCGGCATGTTCTCCAATCCACGCATAGCGCTGGGCTACCAGAGTCCGGGCTGAGAGCAGCGAGGGTTTCGTCCGGTAGATCTTCCACTTCTTATTGAGCGGTCCGAAGAGATCCGTGAAATTTCCTATGCTCTCCGAGGGACTCAGGAAGAGCACGCCTTCGGGCCTGAGCGCGTAATGGAACGTGGGAATCACGCGGTTCTGGAGTTCGGCATCAAGGTAGATCAGCAGGTTCCGGCAGCTGATCAGGTCCATCCTGGTAAACGGCGGATCCTTGATCACATTCTGGATGGCAAAGACAACCATCTCCCGGATCTCTTTTTTGATCCGGTAGCCGGCCTCCTCTTTTACAAAGAACCGCCGCAGCCGTTCGGGGGAGACATCGATGGAGATATTTGACGGGTATACACCGGCCCGGGCCGTTGCGATCGCATCGTCATCGATATCGGTTGCATAGATCTGGAGTTTGTAATCCAGCCGGATCTTATCCATGTACTCGCGGAAGAGCATGGCCAGCGAGTAGGCCTCTTCGCCGGAAGCGCATCCCGGCACCCAGATACGGAAGATATAGTGCTCCGGTTTGCTCTCGAACAGCCGGGGCAGGACCTCGGCATATATGGCGTCAAACGCTTCCTTGTCCCGGAAGAAGCTGGTCACGTTGATGAGCAGTTCCTTGAAAAGGATATGGACCTCGGCAGGGTTTTCCAGGAGGTACCGGACATACGCTTCCATGTCCGTGAGGTTGTGCACCCCCATCCGCCGTTCTATCCTGCGCCGGATCGTGCTCTGCTTGTACAGGGAAAAGTCATTGCCGGTCTTTGACCGCAGGAGCATGGTGATGCGTTTTACCGCACTCAGGGCCGCAGGAACCGGAGGCGCCGGGGGAACGCCGGTATCAGCAATGGTCCTGACATAAGCGACCAGCTGCTCGGTGATCTTTTCGACCGGCAGCACATAGGTGGCAAGACCGCTCTGGACGGCACTCGAAGGCATGCCGTCATATTTTGCCGTCGAGGGTTCCTGCACAAACGAGATCCCACCGGCGCCATGAACTGCCCGGAGCCCGAGCGTGCCGTCCGACCCGCTGCCGGAGAGAATGACACAGATCGCCCGTTCTCCCTGGTCCTCGGCAAGCGACCGGAAAAACGTGTCGATCGGCAGCCGGAGTCCCCGTGCCTGTTCCGGGACACTCAGGTTGATTACGCCATGGAAGATGGTCATATCCCTGTTGGGCGGGATGATGTACACGTGGTCGGGCTGGATTTTTGCCTGGTCCTTTGCCTCATGGACCGGCATTGAGGTGTTCCGCTGGAGGATCTCAGAGAGCAGGCTCTCATGGCCCGGGTCAAGGTGGGGGATGAGCACAAACGCCATGCCGCACTCTGCCGGCATGGTCTTGAAGAAGAGTTCGAAGGCTTCAAGCCCCCCGGCTGAGGCCCCGATCCCGATGATGGGAACGTTCCCTTCGCTGGTTACAGCATCGTGGTTTTTATTAGCCGGGGGATTTTTTTTCAGCATGCTGCCGGATCGTTCCGGTCTCTTTTTCTGCAGGGGGGAAGTCTTGTCAGTTTTCATCATCTCACATCGTAGGGACACTTTTTTTATTCAGGGTGTTTGTCAGCCAGATATCCTGAGTGATAATTCCGTTCCCCATCCATGGAATATTCACGGTGTGCGCTCATCATTAACGGAGTGAATACCTGTTGAAACACCACGGATCAGCAGGGATTTTTTTTCGTGATCCGTTTTATTCCATCGGGGGTGCCTGTATGTGATGAAAGGGGGTGTGCCGTCTTAATGATTATGATGGGGGTATGATTCCCATTTTCTCCGCTTATTCACGGGGGTCTGCGGTCACCCGTTTCTGATACCCGGGAGGAAATAAGCCCGAATCGGGCCCCGTTTACCCGGTTCTTATCCGGAAAACCCCGTAAAACCGTCCGTTTTGGTGCGTGTGGAAAATACGCTTGATTCTCGCTCCGTTTACCCGAATGCGGCAGGAAACTCCCTCTCCCAAAGCCCACCAAAGCCCTTTGCAGGGAGGTTATTTTTGCCACCTTGTTTACCCCATAAGGACCCCGTAAAGGCTGCCGGAATGAGAATATGAAGGGAGTTTTTTCCGGGAAGACAGAAATCTCCGGATTCACCGTTCCTGTGCTGTTCACTTCACAGTCCTGTTCACAAGGGGCCAGGGATCTGACAGGATCCCCCGGTGATGAACGTCGGAACCGCTGCCGGTTACCGGTGAGCGGGAGGAAACGGGTTTACAATAAACGGTATTTATAAATCAAAAGGGCAATGACGATCGTTCATACAGGTACATCGAAGCCCGTACCGGACAGATCGCAATGCCCATGAAACCGGAAGACGAGAAACAAACAACAGACCTCCCTGAGCAGCATATGCCTCATGGCCCGGTCAATACCAGCATACGTATCACGCCGTGGCAGGACTGGGAAGAGATCGGCAGAAGGGAGCGGGCCGGCCAGCTGCGGCAGATGGTGGATGATATCTTTTGCGAGCAGGTGATGGGGACGCTTGCCCTCCTGCTCATACCAATCCTCCTTCTTATGGATTTTGCCGGGCTTCCTGCTGCCTTTGTCTCATTTCTCTCTATTCTTGATGTTGCCATCTGGCTGTTCTTCATCCTGGAGTACGGGTGCCGTCTCATTGTTGCAAAGGACCGGTGGACGCATTTCACCTCCCCCTGGAATCTCCTGGACCTGATCATCATCGGGGTACCGGCAGCAGCGCTGGTCATTGGTTCAGGGTACGGGATTGCCCGCTACTTCCGGGTGCTCCGCGTGATGCAGGCGGCCCAGATCCTCTTTCTTGGCGGGAGACAGGTCAGTAAACATTTCATACGGAAAACCTCCGGGCTGGATGATGGGGAGAATGGGGCCGGGATGCTGGTCCGTTCTCTCTCCATCACCCCCCCGGTGCCGGCTGCCGGAGCCATACCGTCCGCTCCGGCTTGGAAGCCGGTAACGATAGCAGGTACTGATACCAGTCTTGACCGGAACGGCCAGTGGCTCGATTTCTCCGGTTTGAGCCGGGCTGACTTTGCCACCCTCTCCCGGATCTCCGGTATCCCTGCCTACCTTCTGGATGCGAAACTCCGGGAACATGCCTACACCCGGGCAGAGACGAGTGGAAAATTCACCACGATCTTTGTAAAGATCCCCCGGCTCGTGCGGGAACCGGGTACCGGAAGTTCATGGCAGTTCTCCTGGGACAGCGTCCTTGTTGCCTATGATCGTGAAAGCGTGATGACCTTTGCCCGCAGAACGCTCCCTCTTCTTGACAAGGTGGTTATAACTGCGGGTGCAGAGGATATCGCCCTGACCGGTCCGGGCATCGTCTATCTCATCGTGCGGGATGAGATGGGAACCCTTGAAGACCTGATCCTTGCGGCTGAAGAACAGCTGGTCTACCTTGAAGCCCAGCCTATGAACCGGCTTCCCTCAAACTTCCTGACCATGATGTACACGGACCAGAAAGCCCTCAGCCGCATCACCTCAGGACTGCTCCACACCCGGACCGCACTGGAAGAGATCTGCGATACTATCCAGGAAGTATCCGGCAGGGACACGCCGGAAGAAGGCAGGCTCCGTTCCTTAATCGACCGGTGCTCCCTGCTCTCGGATAATGCCCAGCACGTTGCCGACTCCTTTTCATGGATGGTTGACTTTTACTTAAACACCACTTCGTTCTCGATGAACCGGGTGATGAAGATCCTCGCGGTTCTTACTGCGCTTACCATGGTCCCGGCGATTGTCGGGGGACTGCTGGGCATGAACCTGATCGACAACCCCTGGCCGGCAACCCTGTTGCAGATGGTAACGATCGTGGGGCTTGTAATGGTGCTGACGGCGTGGGTGTACTTCAATCTCGGCTGGCTGAAAAGAGATTAACAATAACGGGAGAAAGAAAAAAATGCAAAACAACAATGAGCAGAAAAGTAACTGTGCATCGGTACCGTTCCGGACGATCGCTCATTTCTATGACCCGGATGATCCAACGCCCGAGAACAACCGGGAGTTGTCGGACCGGGCCGAGAACGAGATCTTCCATACCGTACTTTCGGTACCGAAAGGAGACCACGCAGAGGTGTGCAACCATCTGGAGATCGTTCTTCCGGCCTCTGACCTTACGCCCGATAGACCGGCAGCGATCATTTCTGCGATCCGGTCCCATTTCCGGCTCCGGGCGGATCGCGTGCAGCGGGACAGCAAACTTACCCAGATGGTCGGGCTCCGGGAGTTCCGGCTGACCCTCGCGGTCTGCATTCCCTCGTTTGTCGGCATTGCCATCTGTTCCCAGTTCAAGGGAAACCCGATCTCCGAGGTGGTAGAGAACATCCTGATCATCTTCTGCTGGGTGACGATCTGGCAGCCATTCCAGTCGCTCGTGTTTGACCGGTGGACCCTGTCGAAGACTGCTACGGTGTACCGGAAGATTGCGGAGATGGCAATCAGCGTGAGGGGTGGGTGAACCTGTTGCCTCAAAACCGGTTTGATTTTTCCAGTGCTGCACACATCTGCAGATAACGTATTGACGCAGCATCATCAGCGCAAAGGAGAAGGGTCGCCTGCCTGGCAGTCACATCTTGTTCAGGGCGGAATGTTTTATAAGCCTGCCAAAAAAATCCAATAGCAGGAGCAAAATCAATGCAGAATTCTCAACCCTTCCAGACGTGGTCCCCATGAAAGCAATACACCCCGGATGTATCCTTCTTGCAGTCATCCTCTGCGCACTGATTCTGGTAATCCCTGTCTCTGCGGTGAAGACTTCCGAGCAGTCCCTGAGCGACCCGTTAACCCGGGGCGGGCGGTTCACCGTCACTATCACCGGGTTACCCAACACGTCGTATTACGTCTGGCTGCCAGGGACATTTTCGATGACGGGGAAACCCTATGACCAGCCACCGGTTATCACCGATAACACGGTGAATGTCAGGAAAGATCCGGCTGGCGGGCCCTACCCGATCGGTTCGTACCAGTACAACAATGGCAACGGGCGAACCATACGCGATGATATCGCACCGTCAACATCTGATATGTCCAATACCCAGTACTATGCGCTGGCCACAACGGACTCTTCCGGTGTGGCAATAGTCGAGTTCCAGACCTCCGTCTATACCGGACTCCGGTCCTACTCGGTGAAAGTCGAAAACCCGCAATCCGTGGACCGCGATAACCTGCTGGTGCAGATACAGGTCTTTTCCCGAAAACCCCCGGCCACACTTCAGGTTATAACCCCGGTAATAACGGTAACCTCCACCCCGGAGCCGACAACTCTGCCAACACCCCCTCCGGAAGTAACCATCCCCCGGACAACAACACCGCTGCCGACACCCCTGCCAGCGGAAACAACCCGTCCGCGGGTGCCTCTTGAGAGCGGGTTGTGTCTTGCCTCCCTCGGTATGGCAATACTCATTATCACAAGACGATGATTATGGAACTGGTGTCAAGGGAGAGGGCAAGGTCAGCCCGGATATCCCTGCAACCCTTTTTTGATAATTACAAACCGGGCAGGAGGACATGGGGTGTAAACAAATTTTGTGACGGACTGTCAAATGAGCAGCAAAAATTGTTAACGGTATCCGGAAGAAAAGCGGGAAATAATTATATCCCCGGCCATCGTTAATCGAAGATGATTATCTATGGAAGCTGAAATTCTGACAAAAGGCGGACTTCTGGCCCGCGGTATCTTTGCCCTGATCATCGGTATTCTCTGCTTTACTCTCCCGGTGGGGATGCAGGCCGTGTTTGCGTATATTATCGGGATCTTCCTCCTGATTATTTCGCTCGTCACCGGTGCAATCTCCCTGAGCGAAGACGGCAAAGTGCACTGGGGGATACTCCTCCTCTCGATCATCGGTGTGCTCATTGCTCTCCTGACATTCATCTCGCCGTTTGCAATGTTCGTTGCCGTAACGATCCTGATCGCAGCATGGGCGATCATCACCGGTATTGCGGAACTGGTCATTGCCTACTCCTTAAAGGATCTGCCCTTCCGTGTCCTGCTGGGCATCAGCGGTTTTTTCGCCATCCTGTTCGGTATCCTCATTGGCTTTGCCCCGCTCCCGAAGGAAGGCTCGCTCGTCCTGATCCTGCTCCTGGGTATCTACTGCCTCTTCTTTGGCATCATCAGCATCATTGCCGGTCTGCTCATGAAGAAAGGCGAAAAGATCATTGCATTTTAAAATCCGGAAATAAAAAATCTCCATTTTTTTTTGACGTTGTCCCTCTTTTATTGTCCCGTTCGTGCGGGTGAATGCCACCCAGGAACCCCAGTGGCAGGAATGAGTGTTTGCATCCCCGGACTTTTTTAAAAAATCCAGTCAGCAGTCAATTGTGCAAAAAGAAATGGTCTTTTGACTCCGCGAGGGGCGAACTATTCCTTGTTCTTTCCCCGGTAATCTGTATACGGTGCGATGATCATCAGGATTGTTCCGGCAAAGAGAATGATCCAGGCATAACCATAACTGATACTATCCGTTGCCAGCTTGCCGATAATCGCAATATTTTTGATATCGTTCATGCCGGACATCCCCATTGAGATAAAAACAAGGAGCATGAGCAGGGTAGCTGCGCCGACGCCCTGTGCTTCCTGGCACTTTTTCAGAGCGAGGAGTACGATCGCAAGAAGGGCAATGATGATCAATGCCCACCCATAGATCGCAAACCCAACGGTCAGAAAGGTGACTGACAGCAGGGTCTGTCCCATCAGGCTGACTGAATATAACGGGAGAAAACATCCTATGATGAGGAGAACCGCGCCGATGATTCCCACGATCTGGGCCATTGTAGCCCCGCAAATACCACACTTTTCCATGCGGTTCGTTAGAGTTTCTGATGATTAAATTGTATGGCTGGTACAGTGACTGGCCGCTTTTCTGTCCGTGGGCAAAACGGGTTCCGGCCGGATACTTTTGTGCAGGTGAGGCAGGGACTCATTGACTGACACGCGGTAATGTACCGGAGAGACCTCTCTGAATTTGTTCAGCGTTTTGATGTAGTTGCGTTGTCCGTCCGCTTCCCCTAACTGGTCATCAATACCTGCATCCGGGGTGCAGATTTATTAATCCGGACCATCATGATTTGAGCATGCGCACCCGTGAGGCCTCGGCCCTCGATCTTTTTACCGATTCCGTCCGGCTCATGGGCGATGCCACGCTCTGTATGGTGCTGGAATTTGACCGGCGACTCGATACCCTCGCACTCGAGAGAGCTACCCTGGCGTGCCTGCGGGCTCACCCGATTCTCCACAGCCGGCTTGTCCGTGGGAGCGGGCGGCCGGCATTCTGGGAACTGGTTGAACCGGTTTCTGCCCCGCCTTTGCATGCAGAGATCTGTCCCGAAGACTACCATCCCCATGTCATCAGGCCTGTCGACCCGTACGGGCCGCTCCAGTTCCGCGTGCGCCAGCTGCAGAGACCTTCGGGGGATGTGATCGTTATCAACCTGGCTCACGCGGCCGCCGATGGATTCGGCCTTTGCACCCTGGCTTCGCAGCTGCTGCAGGAATACCGGGAGCCGGGCTGCATCAGTCCCGCTGAAGGGGGAATTCCGGAACGCGATACCCTCTGGACGAAGGGTCTTGCCCGGGCCGGGCAGCCGGCAGAATCGGGGATGAAGGTGGTCAATCCCATGTGGCCCGATCCTTTTGGTACTTCCCGGCATCCCTCTTCGTATCATAAGGAGTCCATCAGCCCGACGGAGCTGGAGGCTATCCGGTTGTATGCCCGGTCCGCGGGGGGGAGCGTCAATGATGTACTTATGACGAGTTACTTCCTCTCCCTCAGCGACCTCACCGGCCACAGGGGGCCTATGGATCTCTTCTTTCCCGTCAACCTGCGCCAGCACCTGAAGGATGGATCCCGGGTGATGAGCAACCAGGCCACCAATGTCTGTTTCATTCTGGAACGCGGGGAGGGGGAGGGCATGGAGGAGATCCTTCCCCGCGTCATTGCAGAGACGAAACGTCTCAAGGCAGAGGGTATTGGCATATCAGAACAGGTAGAGATGGACAATAATTGTGGCCCGGAAGGCAGGGGGATGCACCAGATGGCTGAGCAGATGGCAGCCCTGCAGAAAGAAGGTCTTGCTGACATCTTCATCTCAAATCCGGGGCCAGTCACTCTTCCGGAAGTTGTCGGGCTCACGGACGCCTATATCTGCTATCCGGGAGGCTACATGCCCACGACCTGCTTTCTGACCAGCACATTCAGGGATCGAATGACGATCACGATGGGGTACCAGGACAGCGAGAGGGCAAGGACGGGGACAAAAAAGGCGATAACACTCTTCAGAAAATACCTGATCTCGGTTGTGGATGAAACTGGAGTGAATGGGATAACCTGATTCTCTTCGCTTATCCGGTTTGGTTTATCTGTTTTTTAAAAACATTGTCGGAAAAAAATGTCCCTGCCATGTATATTCTGTTTGAATCCGGTCGACAAGGATGGGCTAAACCAGGCAGCGAAAAAAGCCCCGGTTTAACGCCCTTTGGCGGGCATCTGGAGAGGGCGTTTCCAGCGGCATTTCGGCAATCGGGGAGGAAATAAGGTACTTTTTCCGGGCGATCGGAATCCGGCGGTTTTACGGGCTTTTCCGGAATGGGTTTTTTAGAAACGGAGCCCGCACAGGGCTTATTTGACTTCAGGGTTCAGACACCCCTCACAGGGCAGGGGGTACTGTCTTTCCCCTTCCTGACAAAATGGGAATCCGGACAAACCAGATTGATTGGTTTTTTTAAAAAATATCGTAACTATTCAGCCGGTCCTGTGAGCGCAAGTAGGTGTGAATGGATTTCCCTGAAATGCGCCGACAAGCGATATGAGAACCGGCCGGTCATTTTTCTTAACCGTTGAGAGATATCCCCGAATCCGGCAGAATGCAGCA
>JANYKQ010000011.1 GCA_025358115.1 Methanomicrobiales archaeon
TCCAGTGAAGAAAAATAAGTTCCTGAATACGGTTTCGTATTTACTCCGTTTGGGGTTCATTGGCAATGAATTATCTCAAACGGAGGTCGATTATTCTTCTGGTATATTTTATGTCATCCTAATTTTGGAGAAGAACCAAAATTTTCTTTAAACGGTTTGCATTTGATTCTGCGGAGTAAGCCCGGCGGGTTGTTGTAAAAAAATTTCACTTTCACCCCGCCCGGTCCTGATATTATATGCATATTGTTTGAACGTAAGTAAGTGGGAAGGACGAATACCCTCTCAATGTGAGCCGGTTGTCAGAAAGCGGCTTCCACTTCGCACCTCCCCTGCATCTCAGAAAAACAAAAAGATCCCCCCTCTCACATGGATCTAAAAAAACCTTAAGGAAACCAGACCCCCCCTCTCTTCTCTCTTTTGTTTTTGTCCGGATGTGTTTCAATGCTGGGGTATCCCGTCACCATATCATAATATATTTTTAGAACGTTTTTCTAATGTCTGCTATGGCTCTTCGTTCGCTGAATCTTCCCGGTGTTGGAACTAAATACGAATTCGAGACTGATAAAGGGGACACCGTTGCTATTTTTTTCACCAAGCCCGGTGGAATCCAGATGTACACGCTCCAGAAAGGCTGCAAGACTCCCAGTGCTGCCGAGATGACACCGGTTGAGGCACGAAGGCTGGGGAATATCCTCACGGGGGCAATCATTGAAGCCGACCAGGAAAGCGTTGAGATCGCCTTCTCGGCACTGGCAGATCTTCGCATAACCATTCATACATTCTTTATCACTGCAACAACCGTTGGAAAGTCCATTGAAGACCTCCAGATCCGGGCAAAGACCGGAGCAACCGTGATCGCGGTCTGCCGGCATGACCGCAATATCATCAACCCGCCGCCGACCTTTGTTTTTGAGAAAGGCGATGCAGCACTGGTCATTGGCGAGAGCGACCAGATCAGAAAGTTCGAAGCCGAAATTATGGTGGATTAATGGAAAGTCTCATCGTTGCGCTCTTCGTGTGCGTAGTACTGGCTATCATCACCAAGTACCTGTCAATCCCTGCCATCCCATTCTATATCCTTGCGGGCGTCCTGCTGGGGAAGGCCGGCGGAGGATTACTGACAAATAATGAAGTAAGCCAGTTTTTTTCCGAGATGGGGCTGATCTTCTTATTGTTCTTCATGGGCCTCGGCCTCAAACCGGAACGGATCGCATCGAACCGGGCCGCGGTCCTGACCACCGGGATCATCGATCTCAACGTCAATATGATCATCGGGTTTGCCGCAGCGTATATGCTCGGGTTCTCGTTCACGGAATCACTCATCATCGCGGCAGCCTTCTATATCTCCAGCACCGCGATGGCACTCACGTCATTGATCGAGAACCGTAAGCTGATGCTCCGTGAATCCGATACCGTCATCTGGCTGATGGTATTCGAAGATCTGGTACTGATCATCTTCCTTGCAATCCTCTCGGCCGGCAACCAGAACCTGATCATCTTCTTTGTCAAGATTCTCGCAGTCCTCGGGGTTCTCTACGCGCTCGCCCATTATGGCAAGGAATTTCTCGTCTCTATTCTTGACCGGGATGACGAACTTCCCATCCTCTTTACGTTTGCCGCGGTACTTACCACTGCGTCCTTCTCGATGTATCTCGGAGTGCCCGAGACGATGATGGTGATCGCGCTGGGAGTTGCATTCGCGACAACGGATCCGGATGCCTTCGAGCAGCACGCCCGCCCGTTCAAGGATGTATTCCTGGTAGTCTTCTTCGTCTTCTTCGGAGTTACCGTGGATTTCTCCGGGGGGGCCAACTGGTTTGTGATTGGTGCGATCAGTCTCCTTGCCGTTGCCAGTAAACTTGTTTCCGGCCTGCTTACCGGGATCTTCATTCACGGTTCAGCCCTCTCCGGTCTTGAGATCTGGGCAAATACCATAGCAAGGGGAGAGTTCTCCATTGCTCTTGCGGTACTCTATGGATCGCCCATAGTCGGCACAACGATCGCAGCAATGGTCATCGTGACATCCATTGTCGGTTCATTCATGGCAAAATACAGTGGCTTGTTGCGGCGCGGGATCGTGAGTCGCAACCGGCATAAGGCATCACAACAGCGCAGGTTGCACTAAAACATACAGAAACCCCCGGAGAAATAGGGTCGCAGCCTTTAGCAGAACCAAAAAAAATCTTTCTTTTCCTTTCAGGTTTGAAGCGCTGCAAACCTGAACGGCAGGATCGGATAAGGATAAAAAAAGATTATATTTATTTTTATTTCCGGGAAGATTCCGGAGAATCACTGTCCTCATCATGACAGCGTTTTGCCACGATCTCCTGCACTACCCGCCGTGAACTGCAGAGTTCGCTGTCCGCATATTTTCCTATGCGCACAATCTCCGGTGTAAGGTTCCGGGACGCGAGTTGCGGGCGGAGTTTTTCCTCGTCAAAGAGCTGGTTGAACCCGATGGTGATCACGGCCGGGCGGATCTCCTCAATCGGGCGGAACATATCGGTTTTGTCGCCAAGGATTGCATGGTCTACCGGGCGGAGGGATGCGATCATAGCAAGCCTCTGCTCCTCCGGGATGATCGGGCGGGGCTTGTGTTTCACATTCATATCGCGGGCAACGATCACCCAGAGTTCATCCCCGAGTTTTTTTGATTCTTCCAGATAGTAGATGTGCCCCGGGTGCAGGAGGTCAAAGGTACCGGTGGCAACAACCCGGCGAATACTCATGCGATCACCTCAATGCTGCGGGGCTCGCCATCGGCACTGAAGCACTGCCAGTCACCGGTCCGGTACGGGTAGCCGATGATGAGATGGAACCGCCCGGCCCGGGGGAAGAAGCGCACATCCGCACCGGATGGCCACAGAACCCCGTTCGGGTGGCTGTGAGCGCTACCTACAAGGTGGGTGTCCAGCGGCATCATGTCAAAGAAGACCGATGCAGAATTTTCTCCGGTAATGGTCCCGGGAACTATATTCAAC
This sequence comes from Methanomicrobiales archaeon, assembly GCA_025358115.1. Lineage (GTDB taxonomy): Archaea > Halobacteriota > Methanomicrobia > Methanomicrobiales > Methanospirillaceae > Methanoregula. The sequence continues at coordinate 2,982 of JANYKQ010000011.1, forward strand.
TCCTCAATCACCCCGTCTCGTTCTATGAGGAGGGCCACGAACTCGTTGGGGTGACTGCCCTTTCCCAGTTCAAGGAGCAGCGTGAGAAGGTCCTGTTTGATTCCGCGGATGTTCATGGTTGGTGCCTGTTGCGCCGGATAGGCGTTGTACCGATCATATGCGTGCTGCTGGTCAAAAAAATGCTCGCAAAAAATAGAGAGAGTAGTACCCTATTGTTCGACTTTGGCCAGTTCCTCACTCAGGTCCTGTGAGAGATCAACGCCCGTGAATGCCCCGCTGGTCGGGAGCGGCATGGCAAAGGCCGGAGTGATATCATACTCCACGGGGGTGTTTGCCGGTACCGTGAAATCCAGGATATGACCCCCGGTGAGACGGTCATCGCTGATGAAATGCAGGTGGAAGCCGACGACATTGATCCCTTTGAAAAAGACCGGGGTGTAGAATCCAAGAACCGTGCCGGTTGCATTTGAGTAGGTGTAGACCGACTGGTTCTTTGCCGCATCAGTGAGCGTGGGATAGGGTTTCTGCTGTGCCGGGATAGCCCGCACTTTCATGAGCGGGAAGGTGCCATGCATCCGTACCGCGTAGATCATGTTCCGGGTGGGTAAACGGGCATTCATTTCTGTTGAAAAAACAGAAAAGTTCATTGGCCGGTCCGTAGTCGCGTTCATGTCGTGTTCAAAGTAGGTGACCGTAGCAAATGGCGTGGTGGTTGTGTCCGTGACCGGATATATCCGGCCATCTGATTTGGCCTGGTAGACTTTACCGTCAATCACGGTCATCTCGCCTTCAAGACCGTCGAATGTACCGATACCAAAGTCCCCGTGTTTCCTGAGTTCACCGACCGGTTGCACGCCATCGTACACTCCCTGCATCAAAGCGTCGATTGTGGATACCTGGTAAAGGATCTCGTGATCAGCAGGTACCGCTGAAACAGCCGGAATTTTGCTAAACGTAGTGTAGACCGCAGCACCGCAGAAGACGATAACGATCGCAAGACCGATGCCTAAGAAAAATTTGGTGTCCATGACCGTATGCCCGAAAAATTATTTCTTGCCGGTCACTTTGATGACATGGAAACCGAACTGGGTCTTGACCGGGCCGACAACCTTGCCGACTTCCTCGGTAAACGCGATCTGCTCAAACTCAGGGACCATCATGCCCTTGCCAAACCAGCCGAGGTCTCCACCGTTCTTCCCCGAAGGGCAGGATGAGAACCGCTTGGCAACTGCAGCGAAATCTTCGCCGTCAGCAACCCGCTTCATGATCTTGTTCGCTTCGTCTTCAGTCTTTACAAGGATATGGGATGCACGTGCCTGTTGTGCCATGTATAGAAATGAGGGAGTTATGAGATAAAAGGGTTGATGAACGGGACACTCCGGACAAATTCTCACATCAAGGTCGTTTTTGCCTTCTGACCCGGCCTGTTTTTCCCGCCGGGCCTGATGAATTCTCATCCCGTAAGAAGGATGAGCCATTGAATCGGGAATCCGGTAGTTGAGATCATTGGACATACATGAAAATACGCCCGAATCGGGCTCCGTTTATCAGGTAACTGTCGGGAAAATCCCCACAAAAACTCCCGTTTGAGGGGCTGTGGAAAATACGCTCAAATATTAACTCGATTGCAAAAATACGGATGGAAACGGCCTCGCCTAAAGCCCGCCAAAGGGCATTAAATTGAGGCGTTTTCGCCAATTAGGTTGCCTATCCAGACCCAGAAAAGGCTGCCGGAATGCGAATGTGAGGGTCGTTTTTTTGGGTAGATTTTTCTCCCATTGATTGATCCGACTATTTAAGGGTTAAAAGGAATTTCGTCCCCGGTACCGGCATAAGACAGAGAGGGTAAAAAGCTGGTTTTTTTGAATTATTGGAACCCACAAGGCAGGGTTTTAGCCAGGGTTGCCCGCAGGTACTATGTGATCCGTTCATCCTGCTGTCCCGAGCCGGGTGTTTGTTGTTTTTAACCTTGCGAGGTGTCCTCATCCTGATAATATACCAGTTGCCAGTATCCCCGGGTATGACGTTCCAAAATCTTTTTTTCGTATTTAACGGTGCTGTTTCATGGGTATTCCCTCAACATTTTTGATCCGGAGGGTAGTCTTTTTCAAGTGGTTTACGGTTCCCCCTTTTGTAGGGGAGTTTTTTCTCTAGTCAAGCGGTCCTGTTGTGAAAGATACATTCGCACCCAGGCAAATGCCATCAAACCCCCGAGTATTTCCCCAGCAACCAGCCCCCACCAGACTCCCGGTTCTCCCATACCTATAGGGATTGCGAGCATGTACGCAAAAACTGCGGCAAACACAAGACTCCTCATGAACGTGAGAAACAGGGAGGTCGGTCCTTTACCAACACCCTGAAATACGGAAGACGAAAGCAGACCCAGCGGTACAAAGGGATAAAACAGGCACATGACACCGATGAATGCGACAATACCCGGGTAGAGGTGGGCGCTTTCCGGTGAATAAGAGAAGATGGAGGCAATCGAATATGCAAACACCCAGGTCAGGATACTAACGCAGAGAGCAAGAGCAATCCCAAGGAGGATCGAAAACGTGTGTGCAACCCGGATCTTCTCATAATGCCGGGCCCCATATGCCGCGCCGACTACCGATACAACTGACATACCGATGGCAACAATGGGAACGATTCCGTATGATACAACCCTGAACCCAATGGAAAATATCGCCACAGCATCAGTACTGGCAACAATAACGAGGATCAGGTTGAGAATTATACACATTACCGACATCAGCATGTACTCGACACTGGCCGGGATTCCCACGTTCAGGATATCAGAAACCATGCTCCGGCACGGGGTGAAGACCTGACGGGAGAAGCATACGTACATATTTTTTTTGATAAAGAACCAGTAAAGGAGGACAACCGTTACCGCTGCAAGGGAGATGATTGTGCCCCATGCGGCTCCGGCAATCCCGAGGCCCAGACCATAGATCAGGATAGGGTCAAGGACCATATTCAGAAGAGTTGCAGCCACCATGGCATACATCGTTCTTTTTGCATCCCCTTCCGCACGGAGTATGCCGTACGCGATGTTGACAAAAAGGATGAAGAATGAACCGGCGAAAAGAACCTGCCCATATGCTGCAGCAAGACCCGCAGTTTCCCCGGCACCAAAAAGGATGGCTATCGGTTCTGCAAATACAACAAGCGGCACGGTAATGATCGCTGACAGTATGAGGGAGATGAAGAGTGCATGTACTGCACCGTTACTTGCACCATTACGGTCGCCAGCGCCGATCCTCCGCGCAATAGCCGATGTCGCCCCCGCTCCGATACCGCTCCCCAGACCAATAAGAACCATGAAGATGGGAGAAACAAACCCGATGGCAGCCAGAGCATCAGAACCAAGGCCTACAACCCAGATCGCGTTCACGACGTTATAACTGGACATCAGGAGCATCGCGATGATCATCGGTCCTGATAAGGAGATAATTGCTTTTTTCGGATCACCGGTCAGGATAGTGACGCCCTGAGTATTCTCTGTGGAGCAGACATTTTTTTTGATCGGCCAAAAAAATTTCATGATTATGCTATGCTCACTCGTGCCTCAGTGCATCGATGGGATTTAAGTTCGCTGCCTGCCAGGCCGGGTAGATCCCGCAGAGAAGACAGATCACAATCCCAAAGCAGACCCCTTCCCCGACTGATAGTGCATTTGCTGTGGTAATCAGGTACTTGGTCGTACCCAGCATCAGGGCGCAGATGAGATACCCGGCCACAATACTCAGTACCCCTCCGATTATACTGCCGATGACCCCGATGATAGCCGCCTCGTAGATGAACATGCTCATCACCTCCTTTTTCTGGGTGCCGATGCTGCGCATGATACCGATCTCCTTGATCCGTTCACTGACCGACATCATCATGATGTTGAAGATCGAGACCCCGGCAACGAGCATGGAGATCCCGCCGATTGCAGTTACAAAGGTCGTGACCATGCTGAATGTCGAATAAATCGAGGCCAGTGTTGCCTTGCTGTCGGTTACACTGACGACCTTGTTGTCCTTGTGCTTGTTGAGTTGTTTCTCAATGGCGGTTTTGACAGTCGCCGTGTCCCCGTCCTTGACTTTTACGACAACACTGTCGTAATCCTTGTTCCGGTTATAGGTATTTTCCACCCACTCCTGGGTCGCTACAACGGCATTGTCGGTACTGATATCGAAACTCATACCCCGCTCTTCGATGATCCCGGTGACCCGTAATGTTCCCTTGCTGCCATCAGTGCCGATCGAGATCCGGGATCCGACCTTGAGGTTGTGGTCCCTGGCAAAGGTGGAGCCGACAAGGCAGCCGGAGTTCCCGTTGTTGTAATCCCCTGACTGCAGTTTCATCAGGCTGGGGACGTCAGCCGAAGGAAGACCATAGATGGTTGCAACAATATCATCGCTGCCAACACCGATCTTCATATGTTCCGAAGTCTGGTACACGGGAATCGCCACATTCGGCGCCACAACCCGTTTGATTTGCTGGAAATTCTGGTCCGAGAGCTTCATGCTGGTGCTGGATGAACTTCCTCCACCCCCGGGTCCCATGCCCCCCCCGCCTCCGGAGTAAGGAGATACCGTGATACTGTCTCCCACTGCATTCAAGCTTTCTGAGACCGATGAGACAAGGGCGTTGCCGAGAATCCCCATCGAGGCGATGGCAACGACCCCGATCACGATGCCGAGCATCGCAAGTGATGACCGGAGCATATGGATCCGGAGATTGCGCTTTGCAATTTCCCAGAATATCATGAGGCAATGCACCCGTCAACAATCCGGATCGTCCGGTTCGTGTAATTCGCAACATTGGGATCGTGCGTCACGACAATGATCGTAGCGCCGTTTTTGTTGAGTTCCGTCATGAGCTCCATGATACTGGCCCCTGTTTTTGAATCGAGGTTTCCCGTGGGTTCATCGCACAGGAGGATATCGGGATCGTTGATGAGGGACCGGGCGTATACGAGGCATTGGATCGTCTTGCAGACATGGGACTTGCAGTAAAGAGAATCTCAAAACCGGCCCGGTATAGTGCAATCTCACCGGAAATGGCGATCAATCTCCTCATGGACAAACACAGGAATGCAGGAGAACAGGCATTAGCGGCGCTAAATATACTCGAAAAAAAGAAGGTGAGGACCGACAAGGAAGATGCCCTCTGGACCATCTACGGCGATGCTAACATCGAGTATAAAATACGGGACCTCTTTGGAAAAGCAAATCGGCAGATCAGCTGTATGATCGGGGAACGGTACCTTAAGATCATTGAGAAAGTAAAAATCAGGGACGTTTCCCTCAAACTCATTGTCATTTCAGATGATGAGGCTCTCCCGGGAAAACTTCTGGTGTTATTTCCGGGAAAAAATGCAGATGTCCATGTCATCTCTCCGGTTCAATTTAGTGTCCCGCCACCGTTTGCACCACCGGAATTTGTTGAAATGACCAAACTCATGAACTTCGAAAACACTCTTGAATTGATCATCGATGATGAGGAACTTCTCATGATCCCCCCATTTATTTCGAGCAGTGTTTCCGTTCTCAATACCCGGAACAAGGGAGCGATCCTTCAGATGAAAATGTTCAGCCAGCTTAACTGGAACCGGTTTATCGATGATGGGGAAATGCCCTTTCCCATGCCACCTGTTCAAAAGAAAAAGCGATCGTGACTGGAAAAAATCATCACACCTGATGGAGAAAAATGTCCCTCCCGGACCGGTATATTATTCTGTCCCGGGTTTTTTCATTGAAACTTTCCCGTTTCAGAACTCCCCGTCCTGCTCGAAGCTCCGCCCGTACCGGATGGCAAGTTCTGCCTTGTAGAGCTCCCGGCCGAGATACCCGGCATGGTCGAGCAGGGTAACGTCACCGTGAGAAATGATAGTGGCAAGCACATCCTGCCAGCGTCTGCCCCGCACCGCTTTCCCGTGGATCACGGCAACGATCTGGTCCCCCTCAATCCCTATCCGGAAGTTACCCTTCGGATCATAGGTGATCTCGTCCGGCATCGTTTTTGCGGTCGTTATGGTCTCGTATTCAACCGGCGGTTCGCGCCGGCGTCGCTTCTCCTTGAGCACGAGCAGGTCGATGCCCAGATCCTTGGGATAGGGGCGGTCCTGTGAAAGTACCATCATCTCGACAGCCCGCCGCATCTCCCCGACGGACCCCCGCGTCTTGTCCGAGTGCTCGCTCGAAAAGATGACGGATGCCCCCACTTCCTGTGCCATACCGGCCAGCAGTCCGTTTGCCCCTGTTGAATCAGCATCCAGCAGCTCGACTACGTTGCCCGCCCCGAAAAAGAGGGGATGCCCGACATCTTTGAAATTTTTTAAGGATGCTACCAGTCCCGAACCCACCGGCTGAAGGAGTGGATCGGCGATGATGCACGCGATACCGGCCCGTTTTGCCAGGGTGATATTCTTCGTAAGCGTACTGCTGCCCGGCACAATGACGGCAGCAATACCTGCATCGGCTATCTCGCTTCCGATCCCGGGAATATTTTTTTCCTGCAGCGAAAGAACGAGATCCGCCCGTGTGAGCGCAGCCCGGATCAGGAGCGGGTCCTGCGTGTCCACCGCGAGGGGGCGGTCGATATCTTCCACAAGGGAAAATGCCCGTGACACATCGTCTGGTGTAGCATCGAATCCAAACCCGAGATCGACGATGTCAGCACCGGCAAAAAAGAACTGCTCTACCTTTTCACGGAGGGCTTCGCACCGGTGTGCGTCCATGATCTCGGCGAGCACTTTCATCCGTGAGCCGCCACCAATTTTCACCCCCCGAATTACAAAATCGGCGCCGGCCTCCTCCTCCCGCTGATCAACCCGGTACAATGCTTCGCCGGCTTTTTTTGCCGTGAGAAATTCATCGGCAGGGACGGTGCGGGAAAGTGTTATTGAGTCGAGTAAGGGAAGG